>CBFGMY010000202.1:0-7286 GCA_965650055.1 uncultured Devosia sp. | reverse complement strand
ATGAACCGAGCGTCGCCGCAGCCGGCAGCGTCCACTCCTGGCTGAGCCTGGTTTCATCCGGGTCTGTGGAGGGCTTGGTCATGCTGTCCAGATAGGCTCCCGGCGCAACCATCGCAACGCGCCGACGCGAATGTGACCGCTAGTCCTTCCCCTCGCGGACAACCTCGACCACCAGCGTTCCCGCCGGCAAGGGCCGCAACAGGTCTTCTTCAGGCCGCGTCAGGAACAACCACGCGGCCCAATCCTCCGGCTTGAGGACGCAAACCTGCCGGTCATGGATCGGCGCGATATCGGGCCCGGGCGCCGTGGTCAGCATGGTGAAGCTCAGTGCGCCGTCGCTATCCTCGCTCCAGAGGCCGGCAATGCCCATGACGGGGGAGTCCTTGAGCGCGAAGCGATGCTTGGTCTTGGGATACTTGTTGCCGGTGAACTCGAAGAATCCCGACAGCACAATCACGCAGCGGCGACTATCGGCGAAGCTGCGGCCGTCTGACTTGAAGTTGAAGATTGGCCCGGCCTTCGGACGCGGCGGCGGAAAGCCGAACCGCATGGTCACCAGCTCGACGCCATTGCCCTGGGCCCGCAGCACGGGACCACTATCGCCGATGCGGATATCGTCGGCCGGCAGCAATGCCGCGTCGTCGCTATCGGCGCCCGCCAGCTCCAGCGCGGCAATTGCCTTCTGGTAGTCGGCGCGGCTCACATGCTGTTCATAGTCATTGCACATGGCGAGAAAAGCACCAGGAGTGGGAAAGGTACAACGGCGCGATGCGATTGCCGAGCCGGCCACATCGCGCCAGAAATGTTACTCCCGCACTGTCGATATGCCCACCTGGCATCCGTCTATAGTGTGCAACGCATCAAGGAGTGGGGAAAATGGAAAACCGGTATGGCTGGGTGATCGTGGCGGCGGGTGCGCTGATCACCTGCGTGGCAATGGGGTCGATGTTCGCCCTGCCCGTCTATCTGCAGCCGATGGCCGACGAAACCGGCTGGACCCGCGCCGGCATTTCTGGCGCCATGACGGTGGGTTTCATCGTCATGGGTGTAGCGGGTTTTCTCTGGGGCACACTGACCGATCGCATCGGGGCAAGGCCCGTCGTGCTGATCGCCGCGGTCATGCTTGGGCTGGGACTCTTCATCGCCAGCCGCGCCAGTGACCTGATCGTTTTCCAGTTTGCCTATGGCGGGTTGGTCGGGGCCTCGGGCGGCGCGTTCTTTGCGCCCCTCATGGCGACCACGGTGGCGTGGTTCGAGAAGAACCGCAGCCTTGCGGTTTCCCTGGTCTCGCTGGGTGGCGGCGTCGCGCCCATGGTGATGACGCCTCTGGCCACGGTGCTGATCGAGATGCAGGGCTGGCGCAATGCCATGATGCTCACCGCAATCGTCGCCACGGCCATCATTGCTCCGGCCAGCTTCCTGATCCGCCGGGCTCCGGTCGCAACGTCGGCTCCAGCCACGGGCGATGTTCAGACTGCGGCGCCGGCGTCTGCCGGATCGTCGATCCTCAGCGTCATGCGCAAGCCGCAATTCATCGTGCTGGCGGCTGTGTTCTTCCTGTGCTGCGGTGCCCATTCGGGCCCGATCTTCCACACGGTGAGCTACGCCATGCTCTGCGGCGCGACCGCCCTACAGGCGGCCAGCATCTATAGCGTCGAAGGCCTGGCGGGGCTGTTCGGCCGCGTGCTCTTTGGCGTGCTGGGTGACCGGCTGGGGGTCAAGCGGGTGATCATCGGCGGCCTCGTCCTGCAGGCCGTCGGCATCTACACGTACATCTATGTCGGCGAATTGACCCAGTTCTACATGCTGGCGGCGGTGCTTGGCCTGGCCTATGGCGGCGTCATGCCGCTCTATGCGGTGCTGGCCCGCGACTACTTCCCGGCGCGGGTGATGGGCACGGTGCTGGGCGGCATCACCATGACCTCGAGCATCGGCATGGCTTTTGGCCCGGTGGGCGGCGGCTGGATCTTCGATACGTTCGGCGACTACCACTGGCTCTATGTCAGCTCGGCCGCCATCGGCATCGCGGCAGCCCTGGTGGCCCTGACCTTCCCGCGACCATCACTGCCGCAGGTTGGTCAGTTGCAGCCCGCCTAAGCCGGATTGGGGACGGCGACACCGCCATCGGTGTCGTCGTCATCGGGCGCATTGGCATAGGCGGCAGAGAGCTGGCGATATTGCGGCGAGTTCATCGCGATGAGCGTGACGATGACGCCGATAATGCCTGCAATGGTGAAAACCAGCGCAATGCCACGATCCGGTCCAGTGCCGAACCAGGCGCCGATGGCATCAGCCCCCGCGCCATCGGTCATGAAGGGGATGACGACGAACTGGGTCAGCGGTCCGATGAGAAAGGCCGTCAGCGGCGAGGCCGATTGTTCGACGGACTGCGCAAAGCCGAAGACCCGGCCCTGGCGTTCCAGGGGCACGACCTTCTGCAGCGTCGTGTGTTCGGCCGCTTCGGCAAAGGGGCCGAGGAACATCCAGATCAGGCAGCCGCCGGCCAGCAGCCAGATGGAGGGCTGGACGGTGAAGAAGCAGCAGGCTGTCCAGGTGGCGAGATTGACCAGCAGCAGGGTGCGCAGCGGGTTCTTGCCTAGCCCAACCTTGCTGATCAGGATGCCACTGACGATGAAGGCGCAGGACAGGCCGCCGAACAGCAGGCCCCAGACCTGAACCGAGACCAGCGACAGGCCATAGGCATCGAGCAATGCCATGAACACGCCACCCAGGAAGTTGTTGAAGCTGGCAAAGAAGATCAGCGCGAACAGCCCGGGCACCGCCGCTATCACGGCGATGGTGCCCTTGAGATCGACGCGCTTGGGTTCGGCCTCCTGCCCCTCCACGGGCGCGGGCCGGCCTTCGTCGATATGGACGAAATGGAGGTGGGCAAAGGCCAGTAGCGTCAGCACGAGCGCCAGCACCAGGGTCGCCAGCATGCCGCCCCAGGCGACGAGGAAGCCTGAGATGACCGACGTCGTGAGGAAACCGATGCCACCGACCATGCCGACCAGGCCGTTGGCTTTGTCGCGCTCGTCCTCGGGAATGAGGATGGTGACCAGGGTCGGCAGCGCTATGGAGCGGATATTGCCGGCTATGACGCCGAGCATGATCAGGAAAACGAAGGCCCAGAGGTACCAGCCGTAGGGATCGGCGAACGCCCCTTCGGGCTCAAGGAAGACCATGGCGAGCGAGGCGGTATAGAAGATGGCCGACACCACGCTGGAGCCCATCATGACCAGCTTCTTGGCATTGTGATCGACCAGGCTGCCCAGCCAGATGCCGAAGGCGGCGGTCAGGACCAGATAGACGCCGGCGATCATGCCCGTGGCAAAGACCGATCGGGTCTCGAGATAGACCCAGAATGTCACCGCGAACCACACCGTGAAATTGGTGATGTTGGCCAGCAGATTGTTGGCCAGGATTTGATGAAATGGCTTCAGCATTGAATCACCCGATGCGCCCGGAGGCGGGCCAAGCTATTGGTAATCTACAATATTTCAAGGTGCCACGCGGCATCCGTTCCGGCTCACCGCACCGTCCGGCATCACTGTGTCATCGATGTGGTGCGCCACACCGGCCGGCAAGTCGAGTTCGGACAAGGACGTGCCGAGGCCCGGCAATCCGACACCCCCGCCCATTCACGCTCCGGAAACCATGTTTATGCAAACTGGCTCGACCAGTCAGCGTGAGGTTACCGATGGAAGATCAGGTGAGACGCCGTGCCTATGAATTGTGGGAAGCCGACGGCCGTCCACACGGGCAGGATCAGCAATATTGGTTCAAGGCGATGGCTGAACTCGCCGCGGCAGCCGCCCAGACCATCAAGCCGCCGCGCAAGCGTGCGCCGCGCGCCAAGAAGGCGGCGTAACCCGACCCGGCGCCACGGCGCCGGTCTAGTGGCCCATCAGATGGGGCCAGTACACGTCATTGTCGAAATCATGCGGGATGGGGGAGAGGCGGGAAATCGCCGTTGCGGCGAACTCCACCTGCATGGCGAAATGCCTCACATCGTCCGGCATTGGGCGACCGGTGATGAACTCGCGGGTCCGCCACTCATCGATGCGGCAGGTTCGCAGACGGCGGCGAGCTTCGGCTTCGACATCCTCGACAAGAACGGACCCCGTTGCAGGGCCTGACCCAGGCCGTCCTGGCTCGGTCCATTCCCTGCTGCTACCCTCAATCACCGCGAAACGCACTTCGGTCCCCTGATGTCCCGCAGCCTGCCTTCTGGCGCTGCCTCACGTCATCAGATTGTCACACGCCCCTTACCGAACCGGTAACGAAGCCGCTTGGCAAACCACCCGGCCATGCTAGCCTCGGTGGCATGTCCATTCTGTATGTCATGGCCGCAGAGGCCGAGTATGGCCCGCACCTGCGCGCCCGGATCAAGCCGGTGATGACGGGCGTCGGCCCGGTCGAGGCCGCCGTCGCCGTCACACGGGCGCTCGCGCAGGCCCAAGGCAACGGTGCCCTGCCCCGTCTCGTCGTGTCGCTGGGTTCGGCCGGATCACGCAGGCTCGAGCAATGCGGGCTGTATCAGGCCAGCAGCGTCGCCTATCGCGACATGGATGCGTCCCCGCTTGGCTTCCCAAAGGGCCAGACGCCATTTCTCGACCTGCCGCCAGTATTACCCCTGTTCACGCTGCCCGGCATACCAACGGCGACGCTGTCGACCGGGGCCAATATCGTTTCGGGCGTCGCTTATGACGGTATCGATGCCGAAATGGTGGACATGGAAACCTATGCCGTCCTACGCGCCTGCCAGGCCTTTGGCGTCCCCCTGCTGGCGCTGCGCGGCATTTCCGATGGCGCGGCCGAACTCGCCCATGTCAACGACTGGACGCAGTATCTGCACATCATCGATGAAAAGCTGGCCGGGGCCGTCAGCCTGATCGAGGCGAGCCTCTAGCGGCCACCGGCCTTCTTGTCCCGGCGCGCGCGGCTCCAAGTGCTCCACTTGCGCGTGCCGCGCACGATGCCCGAATTGACGGGACCCTGGAGGAAAACCAGGTCGAGGGCCAGCAGCAGCAGGCCGAGCGGCAGCATCCAGATGCCCAGCACCGGCAGGAAGCTGAAGATGCCCCCCAGGATCAGCAGCAGGCCGAGCGGAATGCGGATCCAGCGCGCCTCGGGGCGACGAATGCGTTCCAGCATGCGCGCCGCGAAATTTGGGATACGGCGTTGCAGGCGGTCGAACTGTCGGTTCAGGCGGGCGTGGCTCTTGGTCGCCATATGTGTCCCCTTCTCTGGCAGGTGAAACTGCATTTGGGGTCGAAACTGTTTCTTTCCAAGGGTTAAGGCGGTCACATTTCCGCGGGCATGCTCTTGAAACCCGCGCCTCGCAGCCATTGGCTCGGAACTTCCCGGCCCAGGGCGAGTTGAGCCAGCACCTTTCCAACAAAGGAGCGTCGCCATGGCCACATCAGCAAAACGTGCCCTCAAATCCGTCGAGAATGCCGGCGACAGCGTGTCAGACGCGCTGCTCGACCAGATCGCCGCCCTGCGCAAGGAGATTGCGACAATCTCCGAAGCGGTGGGCGATTACGGCGGCCATTCGCTGAGCGATCTTCAGCACGGCGCTGCTGCCCTCGCCAAGGAGGTCCGCCACGGCAGCGCCCTCATGGCGCGCCAGGTCAATCGCCAGGCTGGGGTCGCCGGCAAGGCGATCCAGGAAAATCCGGTACCAGTCATCGTGGTGCTGGGCACCATCGCCCTGCTCTCGGCGCTGATCTTCACGCGCGACTAGCATTGCCGTTTCGTTAACCGTTCGGCTCAGACTTTCCTTAAGTCTGTTGAGGCATTTTCGGTCTGACTTGCACAATTGCAACAGACCGGAGATGCCTTATGGCGCTTTCCAAAGCCATCCTGCGCTTCGCCGCCCTCGCTGTCGCCGCCACCAGTCTGGGTGGCTGCAGTTTCCTCGGCCTCAATTTCGGCATGGCGCAGCTTTCCGAGAAGGAATGCCTGATGCGCGCCATGTATTTCGAGTCCAACCGCTCGAGCTCGGAAGGCATGCTTGCCGTCGGTACTGTGGTGATGAACCGCATGAACGATCCGCGCTATCCGCACACGGTCTGCGGTGTCGTCGGGCAGAAAAACCAGTTCGCCCAGGGCGTACTCACCCGCAAGATGACCGATAGCGGAGCCGTTCTGGCCTCGCAGGTGGCCGACCAGGTGCTGCGCGGCGCGCGCCATCCCGGCGTGCAGAATGCCCAGCATTTCCACACGGCCGGCCTGCGCTTCCCCTACAACAACATGTATTACGTGCTCGAAGCGGGCGGCAACGAATTCTACGAAAAGCGGACGCCCGGCACGTTCTGAAGACGGTCTACTTGGCCTGCACCAGGGCACGGCTCAGGAAGAAGCCGTGGCCGTCTTCACGGGCGCAGGTCAGCCCGCGGCGTTCTGACAGGCACTGGAACGGGCCCAGCGTCACGACGTGATCATACTGGAATTTCTGGGTAAGCGAGCAGCAGGACGCGTCCCCTACATCCTCGACCAGATAGCCGTCGTCCTGGCCGCCAAGAATGGCACGAACATAGTTCGGCTCCACGCGGTCGCACTGGATTTCGGCCAGCCCATCCCAAGTCTCGTAGACCGAGGTGCCGCCTTCGGGCGTGTAAACGCAGCCGATATTGCCCGAGGGCATGACGAATTCGACCTGCCCTTCGTCATTTGCGTAGAATTGCTGGGCTTCAAATGCCCGGGCCGGCACGCCCAGCAAGACTGCAACGGCGGCGAAGCCGGCAAAGACCAGCGAATTGCGCAGCAAGGCGCGGCGTTGACGAGTGGTGAGCATGGCCATGACCCTCATTGGCGTTGCGATGAGGATGGTATGGCCGAGATGGACTGAACGGGTGCTGGAGCGCCCGTTCAGGTGCCGTTTAGAAATCGCCGCCGATATCGAAGTCGCCGCCGTCAAAATCATCGCCACCGGCATCGAAATCCTGGTCCTGGTCCGCCTGTTGATCGGCTGAATCGTCAGGGCTGTGCTCCTGCGCGTGGGCGCCGCCGGTGAACATGCCGGCGATCGCGCTGCCCAGCAGCACGCCGCCGGCTACGCCCATAGCGGTCTGAGCCGCGCCCGCCAGGAAGCCGCCGCCTTGAGTACGGCGGGCATCATAGTCGTCCTGCGGCCCACGATCCCATGGTCCCCGGCGTGCGGGGCGACGCGGCGGCGGCGGTTCATCGCCGCCAAAAAGGCCGCCGAGAAAGCCGCCAGTGGGTCGCTGACTGGCTTCCAGTTGCTCGATCCGGGCCTGTGCCTGCCGCAAGGCCTCTTC
>CBFGMY010000201.1:0-7381 GCA_965650055.1 uncultured Devosia sp. | reverse complement strand
ACATTATAGCAACACGGGAGATGCAGATGCTCACTTTCATCAAGGACTTCGCCGCCTTCGTCACGCTTGGGGCCTTCACCATCGGCTCGCTCACCTGGATGGATGTGCTGACCCGACTCGTGTGACGATCCCGTTGTGGATTGCGTCCACGGTGATGTGGGGATCGTCAGGCGCCAGTGCTAAAGGTTATCCATGAGCGGTCCCGGCTTTATCCATCTTCACGTCCATTCTGCCTATTCTCTGCTGGAGGGTGCTCTCCAGCTCGAGACAATCCTGAAACTTGCCGCCGCGGATAACCAGCCGGCTTTGGGCATTGCCGATACCGGCAATCTGTTCGGGGCACTGGAATTTTCCGAGAAGGCCAGCAAGAAAGGCCTTCAACCGCTGGTCGGGGTGGAACTCGCCATCGATTTCGCGGCCGCCGAGGAGCGGATCAGCGAGCGCGGCCATGTCGCCTGGGCCGGCAAATCCAGCGTCGTACTCCTGGCGCAAACCGAGTCGGGCTTCGCCAATCTGTCGCGACTGGTGTCGCAATCCTATCTCGAGGGCGACGGCTCGGGCGCGGCGCGGGCCAAGCTTGATTGGTTGAGCCGCGAGCGGCTCGAAGGGCTCATCTGCCTCAGCGGTGGGCCCGAAGGCGCCATCGATATGGCCTTTGCCCAGGGGCAGGATGCCAATGCCATCAGGCGGCTCGATCGCCTGGCCGAGCTGTTCGGCGACCGTTTCTATATTGAGCTGCAACGGCATGGCCGGGTGCAGGAAGCGGCCGTCGAGCCGCGGTTGATCGACTATGCCTATCGCAAGGGCGTGCCGCTGGTGGCCACCAACGAGCCGTTCTTCAAATCGGTCAAGGAGTTCGAGGCGCATGATGCGCTGCTGGCCATTGCCGGCGGCACCGTGCTGGCCCAGACCGAGCGGCGTAAGCTCAACGACCAGTATTACTTCAAGACCCGGGCCGAGATGGCCGAGCTGTTCTCGGACCTGCCCGAGGCCCTCGACTCGACGGTGGAAATTGCCCGTCGCGTGTCCTATCGGCCGCGTACGCGTAATCCCATCCTGCCCAAATTCGCCGCGGCGCCTGATCTCAGCGAAGCCGATGCCGTCGCCGCCGAGGCCGCCGCCTTGCGCGCCATGGCGGAGGAGGGGCTGCGCGAGCGCCTCGCCACGGTAGGCACGGCGCCGGGCAAGACCGAACAGGATTATTGGGAACGGCTGGAATTCGAGCTCGATATCATCGCCTCGATGAAGTTCCCCGGCTACTTCCTCATCGTGGCCGATTTCATCCGCTGGTCCAAATCACAGGGCATTCCGGTTGGACCGGGCCGCGGTTCAGGCGCCGGCTCGCTGGTGGCCTATGCCACCACCATCACCGACCTTGATCCCCTCGCCTACAACCTGCTGTTCGAGCGCTTCCTCAATCCGGAACGCGTCTCGATGCCCGACTTCGATATCGACTTCTGCCAGGATCGCCGCGAAGAGGTGATCCGCTACGTGCAGCAGAAGTACGGTACACAGCAGGTGGCGCAAATCATCACCTTCGGAACGCTGCAGGCGCGCGCCGTTTTGCGCGACGTCGGCCGCGTGCTGCAGATGCCCTATGGCCAGGTCGACCGCATCTGCAAGCTCGTGCCGGCCAATCCGGCCGATCCATGGTCCATCGAGCGAACCATGAACGAGGTGCCGCAGTTCAAGCAGATGACGGAGGAGGACGAGACGGTCGCCGATCTCGTCGCCATCGCCCGCAATCTCGAAGGCCTGTTCCGCCACGCCTCGACCCATGCCGCTGGTATCATCATCGGTGACCGGCCGCTGCAGGATCTGGCGCCGCTCTACCGCGATCCGCGCTCGGATATGCCGGTCTGCCAATACAACATGAAGTGGAGCGAGGCGGCAGGCCTGGTCAAGTTCGACTTCCTCGGCCTCAAGACGCTGACGACCGTGCAATACGCAGTCGAAATGGTGAACCTCGATGGCGGGAACCTCCGCATCGAGGATATCCCGATCGATGACAAGCCGACCTACGATCTCTATGCCAAGGGCGACACGTTCGGCGTGTTCCAGGTGGAAGGCGCCGGGATGCGGCGCGCGCTGGTGGACATGAAGCCGGACCGCTTCGAGGACATCATCGCGCTGGTGGCGCTCTATCGGCCCGGTCCGATGGACAATATTCCGCTGTTCAACGACCGCAAGCATGGCCGCGAAGAGGTGGAATATCCTCATCCCGATCTCTCCAAGGTGCTCGACGAGACCTATGGCATCATCGTCTACCAGGAGCAGGTGATGCAGATCGCCCAGCTGCTGTCGGGCTATTCGCTGGGCGAAGCCGATATGCTGCGGCGTGCCATGGGCAAGAAGATCAAGTCCGAGATGGACGCGCAGCGCGAGCGTTTCCGCGAGGGCGCGGTCAAATATGGCCTCAAGCAAAGCCTGGCCGACACGATCTTCGACCTGTTGGCCAAGTTCGCCAATTACGGCTTCAACAAGAGCCATGCCGCGACCTATGCACTGGTGAGCTACCAGACGGCCTGGCTCAAGGCGCATCACCCCCACGAATTCCTCGCCGCGTCGATGACGCTGGATATGGGCAATACCGACAAGCTGGCCGAATTCCGCAGCGAGGCCAAGCGCCACCGGATCGAGCTGGTCGCGCCCTGCGTGAACAAGTCCCAGGTGGTGTTCTCGGTCAAGGACAAGCGCATTCTCTATGGCCTCTGCGCCGTCAAGGGCGTGGGCCGGCAGGTCGCCGAGCATATCGTGGAAGCGCGTGGCGATAAGCCGTTCAAGGATCTGGGTGATTTCGCCCGCCGGGTCGATACGCGCATCCTTTCCAAGCGCACGCTCGAGACGCTGGTCAATTCCGGAGCCTTCGACGACATGGTTCCGCGCCGCGAAGTCGCCTTCGCCGCCATCGAGGCGGTCATGGGCATGGCCCAGTCGCTCACGTCAGAGCGCAATGAAGGCCAATGGAACATGTTCGACATCGGCGAGCCCGAGCCGGTGCGTCTGCCGGCCGGTGTGCCGGCCTGGAGCACCACGGAGCGGGCCGACCGCGAGCTCAGCGCCATCGGCTTTCACCTGTCGGCCCATCCGCTCGATGCCTATTCGGACCTGTTCGAAAAGCTGCGCGTGCAGCGCTGGGGCGATTTCGAGCGTGCGGTCAAGGACGGCGCCTCGGCCGGGCGGCTGGCCGGCACGATCAGCGCCAGGCAGGACCGCCGGACCCGCAAGGGCACGCCGATGATGATCCTGACGCTTTCCGACCAGAGCGGCAGCTTCGAGATCATCGCCTTTTCCGAGCAGATCAACGAATTCGGCGCCATCCTGCAGCCGGGCAAATCGGTGATCCTGCAAGTGGGCGCCGACGAGCGCGCCGAGGGCGTCAGCCTGCGGCTGCTGTCTGCCCAGCGCATCGACGGCATTGAGGACACGATCGAACGGCGCCTGACCGTCTTCGCCGCCGACGCCAAGGCCCTCAGCTCCATCAACGCCCAGCTCAAGCGGGGCGGCGAGGGCAAGGTCAACTTCGTCGTCATCCGCGATGGCGGGGCAAGGGAATACGAGATCGAGCTGCCGGGGGCGTATCGGATTACCGCGGAGGTGGCGGGTGGGATCAAGGCGCTCGATGGGGTTACGGATGTGAGGCTGCACTAGGGGGTGACCTGGCTCAACCCGCCTGTTCCAACGTGATCTACGGAGCCTGGCCTTGAGACGATCAAACGGCTAGGGGTCTCCTCGGAAAAGGAGAAAGTCGATGCCGGATCAAACCGGTTTGCTGAGTGAAGATGATAAGCAGCGGGTTGCGAACTGGTTTGCAGATCGAACTGCGCTGATAGGCAAATGTCCCCTTTGTGGAACCCGTCAGTGGACGGTTCTGACTCACATACTGCAAGTGCCCGCAGGTATGGCTCCTCTGGGCGGGGGGCGATTTGAGTTCGTCGGAATTTGCTGTTCGAACTGCGGCAACACCCATTTTATTGGCGCCGACGACATTGGAATTGTTGACCGAGATTCCAAAAATCCTGACCCATCGCCAATGTATGAGCCGAAAAAGTGAGCGGCGGGGGGTTGGATCACCAAGAGGGAGCACGAAAGCTCGAGCAGCAGCGGGCTCTGGATATTCACAAGCCAGCAGGGGCGCTAATCAACCACAGCTACCTAGAACGCCAGCAGGAGGTCGTTGCGGTGAATCGCAACGATTTGGAGGACATCATCTCGTTTGATCGGATGGAGAGTTCATTGGCGGGTTTGGGTCTCTTTCTGCTGTCCGGGGCCCTTTGGCTCGGTATCGACAAGCTGGCGGATAGCAGCAAACCTGAAGTGACCCCGGTCGTGGTATTTTGTGCATGCTCGGTGGTTTTTGGGGCTCTGCTGGTTGGTATCGGCTACTTTATGGGAAGAAAAAAGAGAAACCGCATCAGCCGAATTTTCCAAGAGACTAAGCCGATTGGGCGTCGCTATCGCTCAAAGTAACACAACGCAAAGCTCGGCGGGGTGCGCAAGAGACACCGCACAGAAGGCAAGGCGCTGGCCCACGTCGATGCCGGGCTCTAGATTGCAATTATTGGCCGACGTCCTGCTGGCGGCCTTGGTCGACGACCCTGAGATCACAAGCTGGGGCAGTGCATCAATGGCCGGAAACACACACCCAAAAAGCGCGGGGGAGGCGAGCTTTTGGCCCATCCTCCCTCGCATTTGGGGGCTTTCACCCTGGGCCCCGCGTCCGCGCGCGGGTCTATGAAGGAATAATGCCACAGGGGGGATGTGCGGTTCCCTAACGGGTGCGTGAGCGCTGCCTGCGGTTCTCCGCCGGGATGACTTAGCGCAGTGGTCTGATCGCTCCCACCCACCACTTCACTTGCGGAGCGTTGGGTAAGTGCAACACCCTCGGGTCGAGCCCGAGGGTAACGATTTTGAGTGGGCGGTATCGTGCCCTCCAGTCACCCCCTCCCATCCACCCCCATGAAGGGGGAGGTGCCGGCCCTGTGGTCGTGACGCGATTTCGCCCCCAGAGTGGAGAGAACCTCCCCCATCATGGGGGAGGTAGGAGGGGGTGGAGCCACACGCTAGAAGCCACAAACTTATCCCCGCCCCCAAAACCTCCCGCATACTCCACTCACCTTCCGGGATACGGCGGCGCTGCAGCGACCAGTGTCCGGGAGGTGTCGGGAGGGGGCGTCGCTGTCTCCCTCAGGTCCAAGTGCGGCCGCGACCGGGCGAGCGTCCCCTAGCGCGATTCCGCACTGCTCCAAAAACCGGCAACCCCGAGACGGTTCTCGTCTCATATTTTACTCACTACGAGGCGAAAGCCGTCTCGGGGTCCGTCCGTTGCCGTCCTGGCTATCGACAACCGCGTCACAGGCGGCGCTTGTGCTTGCCTTTCCCGCACTCTTCCCCTATATCGCCCCTGCGTTTGACTGCGTGTCAGCGCGATTTCACACACGAGGTGGGCGTTTCGAGAAATCGAAAAGCCATCCGGTGGCGGGTAACCGCCGCAAGGCCTCGTGGCGGCATCAACCGGTAAACTAGGAGCAGCCATCATGGCACTGCCCGATTTCTCTATGCGTCAACTGCTTGAAGCAGGCGTCCACTTCGGTCACCAGAAGCACCGCTGGAACCCCAAGATGGAGCGCTACATTTTCGGCGTTCGCAACGACATCCACATTCTCGACCTGAGCCAGACCGTGCCGGCCCTGAGCCGCGCGCTGCAGCTGATCAGCGACACCGTTGCTGACGGTGGTCGCGTGCTCTTCGTGGGCACCAAGCGCCAGGCCGCTCCGCTGGTTGCCGAGGCTGCCAAGCAGTCCGCCCAGTATTTCGTGAACTCCCGCTGGCTCGGCGGCACGCTGACCAACTGGCAGACCATCTCGAACTCGATCTCGCGCCTGCGCGAACTCGAGTCGATGAGCGAAGACGCACTCGCGCTGCGCACCAAGAAGGAGCGCCTGATGATGAGCCGCGAGCAGGAACGCCTTGAGCGTGACCTGGGCGGCATCAAGGACATGGGCAACCTGCCGTCCCTGCTGTTCGTCATCGACACCAACAAGGAAGCCAACGCGATCAAGGAAGCCCGCCGCCTGGGTATCCCGGTCGTCGCCATCGTCGACACCAACTGCGATCCGGACACGGTCGACTACGCCATTCCGGGCAATGACGACGCCTCGCGCGCCCTCGAGCTCTATGTCTCGCTGGTCTCCAAGGCCGCCATCGACGGCATCGGCCGTTCGGCTTCGGGCCTCGGCGCGGATCTGGGCGCTTCCGACCGCGCTCCGGCAGAAGACCTGCCGACCGACGAAGCTCCGGCTGCCAACTAAGTCCGTCATACGGACTTCATCTTGATCTGAACCATGCGGCCCCGGCAAAAGGGGCCGCCGAAAGGTGTTATCATGGTTGAAATTACTGCAAGCCTGGTCAAGCAGCTCCGCGACTCGACCGGCGTCGGGATGATGGACTGCAAGAAGGCCCTGGCCGAGACCAATGGCGACATGGAAGCTGCGGTCGACTGGCTGCGCACCCGTGGCCTGGCCAAGGCCGCCAAGAAGGCCGATCGCGTTGCCGCTGAAGGCCTGGTTGGCGTTGCCACCTCGGGCACCAAGGCTGCCGTCGTCGAAGTGAACTCGGAAACCGACTTCGTTGCCCGCAACGAGCAGTTCCAGGGCATTGTCAGCAACATTGCCAAGCTGTCGCTCGACGCCGATGGCGACGTGGTCAAGCTCGGCGAAATGCCGTTCCCCGGCTCGGGCCATTCGGTTTCGGCCGAACTGACCGAAGCCATCGCCAAGATCGGCGAGAACATGAACCTGCGCCGCACCGAAGTCGTTTCGGTCAGCGATGGCGTGGTGGAAAGCTATGTCCACAATGCCGTCAAGGGTGGCCTGGGCCGCATGGGCATCCTGGTGGCTCTCGAATCCACCGGTGACAAGGCCGCGCTGACTGCCCTGGGCAAGCAGCTTGCCATGCACATCGCAGCGACCAACCCGCTGTCGATCGATCCGGAAGACCTGGACCAGGCTGTTGTCGCCCGTGAGCGCGCCATCATCCTCGAGCAGGTCAAGGAATCGGGCAAGTCGGCCGAAATCGCCGAGAAGATGGTCGATGGCCGCATGCGCAAGTACTTCGAGGAAGTCACGCTGCTGGCGCAGACTTTCGTGATCGATGGCGAGACCAAGGTCCGCGATGCGATCAAGAATGCCGAGAAGGACGTTGGCGCTCCGATCAAGCTGACCCGCTTCGTGCGCTACGCGCTCGGCGAAGGCATCGAGAAGGTCGAGACCGACTTTGCTGCCGAAGTCGCCGCGACTGCCGGCGTCAAGGCGTAAGCACCGCATTCGGCGCGCGGGCCATTCGCCCGCGCCTTTCTTCACGCCCAGACCCTCCCCCGGGA
>CBFGMY010000200.1:0-7491 GCA_965650055.1 uncultured Devosia sp. | reverse complement strand
GCGTTGCCATCAACGGCTTCGAAGGCGGCCAGATGCCCCTTCACATGCGTATGCCAAAGCGTGGCTTCAACGCGCTCAATCCTGGCAACTGGAACGAGGTCCGTATCGACCGCCTCCAGGCCTATATCGATGCCGGCAAGCTCGACCCCAAGGCGGTGATCGATGCTGCTGCGCTGATCGCAGCCCGTGTGATCCGTCGTCCCAAGGACGGCGTGCGTCTCATCGGTTCGGCTGGCTTCACGGCCAAGAAGGTGACGTTCAACGTCAACTACGCCACTGCCGGTGCGACTGCTGCCATTGAATCTGCCGGTGGCAAGATCGATATCATCCCGGCCAAGGCGCCGTGGAAGAAGACCCCATACGCCGGTTAAGCATCGGCATGGCGCACCCGGCCGAGTGGTCGGGTGCGCTTTTTTTGGTTTGTTGCGTTAGCGGTCAGATGCATCTGCTCGCGAAGCGCTCCGAGCGCACCTGGCCTTGAAGCCATAGGAGCGATATATGGCGTCCGCAGCCGAACAGCTGGCACGTAATCTCAACTTCTCGACCTTTTCCAAGGCGAAGGCCCTGCAGCAGCGCATCTGGTTCACACTGGGGGCGCTGCTCGTCTATCGTCTGGGCACTTTCATTCCGGTCCCTGGCATCGATCCGGACGCCTTTGCGCAGACTTTCCAACAGAGCCAGCAGGGCATTCTGGGCATGTTCAACATGTTCGCCGGCGGCGCTGTCGAGCGCATGGCGATCTTTGCCCTGAACCTGATCCCGTACATCACCGCCTCGATCGTGGTGCAGGTCATCTCGACCGCATCGCCGCGTCTGGAAGCGATGAAGAAGGAAGGTGGCGAGGCTGGCCGTCGCAAGATGAACCAGTATACCCGCTATCTCGCCGTGGTGTTCTGCGCCGTCCAGGCCTATGGCATTGCCGTGGGTCTCGAAGGCAGCCAGGGCGTCGTGCTCAATCCGGGCTGGTTCTTCCGTGTTTCGACGGTGGTGACGCTGGTCGGCGGTACCATGTTCCTGATGTGGCTGGGTGAGCAGATCACCTCGCGCGGCGTCGGCAACGGCATCTCGCTGATCATCTTTGCCGGTATCGTGGCCAACCTGCCCACGACGTTCGTGCAGACGCTCGAGCTGGCCCGCACGGGTGCAATTCCGGCCATTGCCGGCTTTGCCATGCCCGTTCTGGCCCTGGTGGTCATCGGCGCAATCGTGTTCTTCGAACGCGCCCAGCGCCGGCTGCTGATCCAGTATCCAAAGCGCCAGGTCGGCAACAAGATGTTCCAGGGCGACAGCTCGCATCTGCCGCTCAAGCTCAACACCTCGGGCGTTATCCCGGTGATCTTCGGCTCGTCGCTGCTGCTGCTGCCGGCAACCATCGCGTCCTTTGCGGCGCAGGGTAACGCTCCGCAGTGGCTGCAGGTGGTGACGGCGCTGCTGGGCCGTGGTCAGCCGCTGCACCTGGCGCTGTTCGCGTTCTTCATCATCTTCTTCGCCTTCTTCTATACCGCGATCGTCTTCAATCCGACCGAGACGGCCGACAACCTCAAGCGCTCCGGCGGCTTCATTCCGGGCATCCGTCCGGGTGAGCGGACTGCTCAGCATATCGACTACGTGCTGACGCGCATCACGCTGATCGGCGCGCTGTATCTCACGGTTGTCGCACTGATCCCGGAATTGCTGTTCAGCCAGCTTGCCATCAGCCAGTTCATCGGCGGCACCTCGCTGCTGATCATGGTGACGGTGACGCTGGACACGGTGTCGCAGATACAATCGCACCTGATCGCGCAACAGTATGAGGGGCTCGTGAAGAAGTCCCGTCTTGGAGGAGGCAAGCGTCGATGAGGTTGATACTGCTCGGACCGCCGGGAGCGGGGAAGGGGACGCAGGCCAAGGTTCTGGTCGAGTCCTATGGTATCCCCCAGCTTTCGACCGGCGACATCCTGCGCTCGGCTATCCAGAATCGCACGCCTCTCGGGCTGGCGGCCAAGGAAGTGATGGATCGCGGCGACCTGGTGTCGAACGACATCGTTAATGGCATCGTGTCCGACCGGCTCGATGCGGACGATTGCAAGGCAGGTTTCATCCTCGATGGCTTCCCGCGCACGATCGGCCAGGCCGAAGCGCTCGACGGGATGCTGGCCGACAAGGGCATGGAGCTTGATGCCGTCATCGAGATGACGGCCGATGCCGATGTGCTGGTGGCCCGCGTGATCAACCGCGCCAAGGAAAGCAACCGCCCGGATGACAATCCGGATGTGATCCGCAAGCGCCTCGAGGTCTACAAGAACGACACTGCGCCGCTGGTGGATTACTACCGCAAGCGGGGCCTGGTGAAGACGGTCGACGGCATGGAGCCGGTCGAACAGGTGACGGCGGCCATCAAGGCTGCGATCACCAACTGAAATTCGGGCTTGACTTCGAGGTTGACTCCTCGGAATCCAGCCCTTAATAACCGCGCCAGTCTCATGGATTATTGGGCTGGATTCGGTGTTCCACATAGTGGGGGTCGAATTCGGTCCCTTGTTGTTATAAGGGCGCCAGCCGTGATGGTTCGCGCTGAATGAAGGAGAGCAGACGTGGCTCGTATTGCTGGCGTCAATATCCCGACGAATAAGCGCGTTGTCATTGCGCTGCAGTATATCCACGGGATCGGCGACAAGTTCGCCGAGGATATCTGCACCAAGGTTGGCATTCCGGCTGAGCGCCGTGTGAACGAGCTCACGGACGCCGAAGTGATCCAGATCCGTGAGACCATCGACCGCGACTACGTCGTGGAGGGTGACCTCCGCCGTGGCGTGGCGATGAACATCAAGCGCCTGATGGACCTGGGCAACTACCGTGGCCTGCGTCACCGTCGTGGCCTGCCGGTCCGCGGTCAGCGCACCCACACCAACGCCCGTACCCGCAAGGGCCCGGCCAAGCCGATCGCCGGCAAGAAGAAGTAAGAACCCGTTCCGGGTTCTTCGATGTAGCTGCCGGGGCACTTTCGCTAACGGCAGCGCTGATATCGATCAGAGGAATTAGATGGCTAAGACTGAAACCACGCGCGTCAAGCGCAAGGAACGCAAGAACATTACCTCGGGCGTTGCCCACGTGAATGCTTCGTTCAACAATACCATGATCACCATCGCCGATATGCAGGGCAACACGATTTCGTGGTCCTCCTCGGGTGTCATGGGCTTCAAGGGCTCGCGCAAGTCGACCCCGTATGCAGCTCAGGTCGCTGCTGAAGATGCTGCCAAGAAGGCGCAGGAACACGGCATGAAGACCCTTGAGGTCGAAGTTCGTGGTCCCGGTTCGGGCCGTGAATCGGCGCTCCGCGCCCTGCAGGCCGCTGGCTTCAACGTCACCTCGATCCGTGACGTGACCTCGATCCCGCACAATGGCTGCCGCCCGCGCAAGCGGCGCCGCGTCTAATTTAGACCGACTAGAGAGCTCTCGGCCGATTGAATGGGCCGGGAGTCTTATTGCGTTTGCGGCGGAGCGGCTCGGGCTGGAGCCGCGATTTTGAAAGGACATAACCGTGACGATCCAGAGGAACTGGCAAGAACTGATCAAGCCGACCAAGCTGGAGATTGTTTCGGGCAGCGACAACGCGCGCGTGGCCTCGGTGGTTGCCGAGCCGCTTGAGCGCGGTTACGGGCTTACCCTTGGTAATGCTTTGCGTCGCGTGCTGCTGTCGTCGCTCCAGGGCGCGGCAGTGACTGCAATCCAGATTGACGGCATCCTGCATGAATTCTCCTCGCTTCCGGGCGTGCGTGAAGACATCACCGACCTCGTCCTCAACGTGAAGGAAATCGCGTTGAAGATGGGTGGCGAAGGCCCAAAGCGCCTCGCCCTCAGCCGTCAGGGCCCGGGTGCGGTTACTGCTGGCGACATCAAGGTCACCGGCGACATCGAAGTGCTGAACCCCGAGCTGGTCATCTGCCACCTCGACGACGGCGCCGAGATCAACATCGAATTCACCGTCGACACCGGCAAGGGCTATGTCGCGGCTGACAAGAACCGCCCTGAAGACGCGCCAATCGGGTTTATCCCGGTCGACTCGCTGTTCTCGCCGGTTCGTCGCGTGAGCTACAAGGTCGATGCGACCCGTGCGGGCGAAAGCCTCGACAAGGACAAGCTGACCCTGCAGGTCGAGACCAACGGCGCGCTGTCGCCGGAAGATGCCGTGGCTTTTGCCGCTCGCATCCTCCAGGACCAGCTGTCGGTGTTCGTGAACTTCGAAGAGCCCAGCAAGGAAAAGGCACAGGATGCCGTTCCGGAACTGGCCTTCAACCCGGCTCTGCTCAAGAAGGTCGACGAGCTCGAACTTTCGGTCCGCTCGGCCAACTGCCTGAAGAACGACAACATCGTCTATATCGGCGACCTGATCCAGAAGACGGAAGCCGAGATGCTGCGGACGCCGAATTTCGGCCGCAAGTCGCTCAACGAAATCAAGGAAGTCCTGGCACAGATGGGGCTTCATCTCGGGATGGACGTGTCCAACTGGCCGCCCGAGAATATCGATGACCTCGCCAAGCGCTACGAAGATCACTACTGATCCCGCGCTGCCAAGCTTTTAGGAGACTACCATGCGCCACGGTAATTCCGGCCGCAAGCTCAGCCGAACCGCCTCGCACCGCAAGGCAATGTTCGCCAATATGTCCGCCGCGCTGATCAAGCACGAGCAGATCGTTACCACGCTGCCCAAGGCGAAGGACCTGCGTCCGATCGTCGAGAAGCTGATCACCCTGGGCAAGCGCGGCGATCTGCACGCTCGCCGCCAGGCGATCGCCCAGATCCGCGACGAAGGCCAGGTTGCCAAGCTCTTTGCCGTGCTTGGCCCGCGCTACAAGGAACGCCAGGGCGGTTACATCCGCATCCTCAAGGCTGGCTTCCGCTACGGCGACAACGCCCCGATGGCCGTGATCGAGTTCGTCGATCGCGACGTCAACGCCAAGGGCCAGGACAGCGGTCCGGTACAGGCGCGCGACGACGAGTTCGAAGCCGCGTAAGCGCAGGCTTCGCGAGACATTGAAGGGGCGGTCGCTGTCGCAGCGGCCGCCCTTTTGTTTGGGCCATTGCGCGACGCGGTGAGCCTGTTCGGCGCGCGGACTGGTGAGCAGCGGCGGTAGACATTTGCGCGCGGCTGCGGTTCATTCCGGGGCCTCGTGGCTTTGGGGTGGGGGACGATGCAGTCGGGTCTGGTTCTGGTTACCGGTGCCAATGGGTTCGTGGGCAAATGGACGGTTATAGAGCTGCTGCGGGCTGGCTTCGATGTCCGCGGCACGGTGCGGTCGGAGGGCAGGGCGGAAGCGGTGCGCTCAGCTGTTGCCGTCCAGCTCGGTGACGGCGCCCTGTCGCGGCTGAGCTTCGTGCGCCTGGACCTGATGCGGGACCGGGGCTGGCCGGAAGCCATGGCGGGTGTGGCGGCCATCGCCCATGTGGCGGCGCAGATCCTGGCCGAGGAGCCGCGCGACCCGCAGGTGGTCATCGGGCCGGCTGTTGAAGGCACCGAGCGCGTGCTGCGCCATGCGGTTGTCGCGGGCGTGAAGCGCGTCGTCATGACGTCCTCGATCGCCACGGTCGGCTATGGCCAAGGCCACGAGCGGGGTCGTCGCACCTATAGCGAGGCGGACTTTACCGACCTAGATGGCATGCGCTTCACCTGGGCCTATTGCATCGGCAAGACGGTCGCCGAGCGGGCCGCCTGGGCTTATGCGCGCTCGGAGGGTCTGGAGCTGACCACCATCCATCCCGGCGCCATCCTGGGCCCGGCGCTTGACGATGATGCGAGCATTTCGCTGGGCATGGTCACGGGCCTTTTGGATGGGTCGACGCCGGCCATGCCAAGCAACGGCTTTTCCATCATCGATGTGCGCGATGTGGCGGCGATGCATGTCGCGGCGCTGCAGCAGCCGGCCTCTATCGGCCAGCGCTATCTGGCCACCTCGGACTATGTGCCGTTCCCCGAAGTCGCGCGCGTGCTGGCGGCGGCCTACCCCGACCGCAAGATTACCCAGAAGACCGTGCCGGACTGGCTCATCAAGCTGCTCGCCCGGTTCGGCGGTCCGACGCGCCAGATCATCAACGACATCGGCAACGAGAAGCACTTTTCACGAGAGAAGGGCGAGGCGCTGCTGGGTCGACCGTTCATATCGGGGCCGGATGCGATCCTGGCGTCGGCGGAGAGCGTTATCCGGCTCGGGTTGTTGAAGCCGAAGGCAAAGGCGGGCTAGCCGCGTCGCGTCAGGCCCCAGGCGTCGTAGAGCGCCTGCAACTGGGCCCGATTGCGACAGAAGACGAGGGGCAGGCCGCTGGCTTGCGCGGCAATGCGGTACTTTTCGGCGTTCCGTGTCTTCCAGATCCAGTTGATCATCATCCAGTTCAGGGAGTCCCGGTCGCTTTCGAGCCCGCCGATCCGCTGTCGCTGGAACAGGGTGCGGTTGAAATAGCGCAGATAGCGGGGAACGACGTGGTCGTCGATGACGACCACGCCGGTTGCCCGCGCGAAACGGGGCGGCATGATCTCGCTATAGTTGCCGTCCATGATCCAGGTGTCTGCCGCAATGGCAGCCTCATGCAGGGCGTGGAACTCCGGCTTGGGGCGAGGGACCCAGTTGCCCTCTTCCTGGTGGCTGAAGCGGTCCAGATGAACAACCGGAACGCCCAGCTTGCGCGCCATCGCGTCCGCCAGCGTGGACTTGCCCGCATTGCTGGGTCCGTTGACCATGATCCTCTGGCCGAGATCGGCCAGGGCAGGGATAGGGTGCATTTTCAGTTCCGATATGTCTGAGGATCGGGGTGGAAAAGGCGGAGACAAAAATCCCCGCCGCGGCGGGGATTTCAGGAGTGCTGCGTGGTGTCGAGTTTACTCGGGCTGCTGGTCCTTGCCAGTGTAGACTTCCTCGACCCAGAACTGGTCGCGGCGGTCGAAGCCGTTGAACGGGGTCAGCGACGCCTGGGTATAGGCGCCCATCAGGCCGAATTCGATCCAGTCGTCTTCGTCGATATCAGCGGGCAGGGTGAAGACCTGGGGCAGCACGTCATAGCTGTCGCAGGTGGGGCCCCAGATGGTGAATTCGGAGAACTCGGCGTCGTTGTCATGCACGCGGGCACCGCGCCACACCCGCACCGGCGGGGTGAAGTGCATGAACTTGACTTCCATCAGGCTGCCATAGGCGCCGTCATTGACATAAACCGACTGCCCGCCGCGCTGATGCTTCACGCGGAGCAGGAGCGACGTCGATGAGGTCACCAGGGCGCGGCCGGGCTCGATGATCAGCTCGGGCTTGCGCTTCTCGCCGAAGTGGTCGCTGACGGCCTGGGCGATGGTCTCGAAGTAATAGTCCATCGGCGGCGCTTCGCTGGTCGGGTAGGGGGCCGGATAGCCACCGCCGATATTGAGGCGCTTGAGCTCGATATTGCTTTCTTCCACGATGCGCGCGGCGGCGGCGATGTGGCGCTCATAGGCATAGGCGTCTTCGCACTGGCTGCCGACATGGAAGCAGA
>CBFGMY010000199.1:0-7495 GCA_965650055.1 uncultured Devosia sp. | reverse complement strand
AGCGTCCGGTCGCGGCCAGCAGCGCCCTGTCTCCACGCGAGAACATGTTGGAATTGGCCGCCTCCCAGGCCCCGTGACCATTGGCGATATAGATCGCCACATGCTGGCGGGTCATCGCTATCAGGCGCAGATCGGGCAGCATGGCGCGCACCATGTCGACGATCTCGCCCTCATAGATATTGGGCGCGCTGCGATGCATGGCGTTGAGCACACGATCGGGCGAGACGGACGGGCCAGGAATGGCGAGATAGGAACGGCCGGTGGTAATGGGCATGGGGGCTCGGAGTAGGAGGCAGGCGAAGGGTATCAGACCGGACTCGCGGGTGCCGATCAACCGCATTTGGCTTATGGGGCTCATCAAGACCGGTGATGGGCTCTGCGGTCTCGGCCAATCGCCTTCAGCCCACCCACCCCCGCGGGTGACGATCGAATGGGGGGATGCGGCACTGACCTCATGCCCCTTGCCACGACTCATAAGTCTGTGCTTATGTGTTGGCATGAGTGATGCCGATATCTTCAAAGTGCTGGCCGACCCAACCCGCCGGGCGGTGCTGGAGCGGCTTGCGTCAGCCGAGATGACCGCGACCGAGCTGCGGGAGGGCTTTGCCATTTCGCAGCCGGCGATGAGCCAGCACATTGCTGTGCTGCGCGGGGCGGGGCTGATCAGCGAGCGCCGCGAGGGGCGCTATGTCAATTATCGCGTCGAGCCGCAGGGCATGGCGCCATTGCATGAATGGCTCGCGCGCTACCGGGCCTTCTGGCCAAGCCGGATCGACGGGCTCAAGGACCTGCTCAAGGAGATGGATCAATGACCGACACGGATGCGCTGGTATTCGAATGCGCGCTCGATGCGCCGCCCGAAAAGGTCTGGCGGGCGCTGACCATCCCCGAATATCTCGAACGCTGGCTCAAGCCGACGCAGGAGATCGACCTGGCGGTGGTGACGGCCGAAGAAAACAAGAGCCTCACCTATCGCTGGCGCGAAGGTGGGCAGGGCGCCATCATCGGCATGGAGGATAGCCTCGTTACCTTCGAGCTGACGCCGACCACCGATGGCGGCACCTGGTTCAAGCTGACCCACGCGCCGATGGCGGTGCCGGCGGCGGCCAACAGCAATGTGGCCGGTGTGATGATGATGGCGGCTTAGCTCAAGACCTCGTCCTGAGCTTGTCGAAGGACGAGGTCGAACGAGTGGGGGTCCGAGTGCCACGACCTCGTGGTTCGACAGGCTCACCATGAGGTCCACTCGGTAAACGCCAAGAAATACCCCCACCCAAATTCCCTCCCCAGGGGGAGGGAGGCGATGGGGTACGTCCTGGGCTCGGGCCCAATCCACCCAATCAACCAACAGGAGAATCGCCGATGCGCGACATGATGCAGCTCGTCCCTATGGTCGTCGAACAATCGACGCGCGGCGAACGAAGCTTTGATATTTATTCCCGGCTGCTGCGGGAGCGGATCATTTTCGTCAATGGCGAGATCGAGGACACGATGGCTTCGCTGGTCTCGGCCCAGTTGCTGTTCCTCGAGTCGGAAAATCCCAACAAGGAAATCTATCTCTACATCAACTCGCCCGGCGGCGTGGTGACCTCGGCGCTGGCCATGTATGACACGATGCAGTTCATCAAGGCGCCGGTTGGAACGCTGTGCATGGGATCGGCGGCCTCGGCAGCGACCGTATTGCTGGCGGGGGGCGAGGCCGGGCAGCGTATCTGCCTGCCCAGCGCATCGATCATGCTGCATCAGCCCAGCGGCGGCTATCAGGGCAAGGTGACCGACATCCTGATCCATGCCGAGGAGAGCCTGCGGCTCAAGCGGCTGATCAACAACATCTATGCCAAGCATTGCGGGCGGAGCTACGAGGAGGTCGAGGCGGCGCTGGAGCGGGACAAGTACATGACCGCCGAGCAGGCCCGGGACTGGGGCCTGGTCGATCACGTCCACAGCGACCGCAGCCAGATCGAGGGTCCGGCTGCGACCGAGTAGCTAGTGCTCGCCGACCGGGACCGCCTGCGGGCTGGCATGGGCATATTGCTCGCCCACGCCGAACAGGCGGCCCTTTTCGGCGACCAGGACGCAAACCAGCGCCAGGGCGCCGAAGCCCAGATAGCCAAGGGCGGCGGGAACGGTGGTGCCGTCGAACTGCTGGCCGACATAGCTGCCCAGGATCGCGCCGCCCACGGTCTGGACGAAGCCGAAGACGGCCGCTGCGGTTCCGGCGACCGCGCCAAGCGGCTCCATGGAGAGCGAGTTCATGTTGGCTGAGCACCAGCCGAAGCTGAACATGATGATGGCCAGGAGGCTGAAGAACAGCCAGAGCGGCAGAAAGCCGATCATCGCCAGACCGAGCCAGACGGCGGAAAAGCCGGTAAAGCTCAGGACGGCGCAATGGGACAGACGGCGCATGCCGATGCGGCGCACGATGCGTGAATTGGTAAAAGACGACACCGCCATCAGGCCCGCCATGGCGGCGAAGGCCACCGGGAAGTAGACGCCCAGCCCGTAGATATCGACATAGATCTGCTGGGACGAATTGATGAAGCCGAACAGTGCGCCAAACAGGAACATCCCGGCCAGGCCATAGGAAAAGGCCACGCGGTTGGTGAAGACGAGGACGAAGCCGGCTAACACGGCTTTGACACTCAGCGGACGGCGCGCCGCCACCGGGAGGGTTTCCGGCAGGCGGACGAAGGTCCACAGCCAGAACGCGCTGGCCAGCAAGCCCATGAAGATGAAGATGTTGTGCCACTCGCCCATCAGTAGGATGACCTGGCCGATGCCCGGCGCGATGATCGGGATGGCCATGAACACCATGAAGGTCAGCGACATGACTTCGGCCATTTCGCGGCCCGAATAGCGATCCCGCACCACGGCGGTGGCGATGACGCGCACGCTGGCGGCGCCCATGCCCTGGATGAAGCGCAGGATCAGCAGTATCGCGAAGCTCGGGGCGAAAATGGCGGCTATGGCGGCGAGAATATAAATGCCCATGCCGACCAGCAGGGGGGCACGGCGGCCGAAGCGGTCAGTCAGTGGGCCGAAGCCAAGCACGGCAATGCCCATGCCGAGCATGTAGCTGGAAATGACATACTGGCGCTCATTCTCGCTGGTGACGCCCAGCGCCTCACCCATATAGGGCAAAGCCGGCAGCATGACGTCGATGGCCAGGGCATTGATGGCCATCAGCGCGGCCATCAACGCAATGAATTCAGGGCGCGAGAGAACCCGCGTGAAATGATCGGACATGGAAATGATCTCGGAATAGTCGCCAGAAATGCCGGCGTCGGAGTATGGCGCGGACCATGAACTCCGAAGCCGGCTTTGGCAAGCTTTGATCGGCAGGAAACGATGCTTCCGGCCGGGTTGAAAAGGTCAGGCCGGTTTAAGCACGAAGCTGGGGGCGCCACGCTCGTTGATGGGAATGTGGAGCGCCGCCGACGCCAGGCCGAGCACGATGCCCAGGTACCAGACGATGCTGTAGGAGCCCGTCTGGTCGTAGACGAAACCACCCAGCCAGACCCCGGTAAACGAGCCGATCTGATGGCTGAGGAAGGCGACACCGTAGAGCATGCCCATATAGCGGGCACCGAAGAACAGGCTCACCAGCCCTGCCGTCAGCGGCACGGTGGATAGCCACAGCAGGCCCATGGCGGCGGCAAAGGCATAGGCAGTCACCTCGCTGACCGGGATCAGCAGGAACAGGCCGATCGCCACTGCGCGGGAGAAATAGATGGTAGCCAGCAGCATCTGCTTGGGCAGCCGGCCACCCAGATAGCCGGCCAGCAGCGAGCCAATGATATTGAAGAGACCGATCACGGCAATGGTCCAGCTGCCCACTTCAGGCGACAGGCCGCATTGCACCAGATAGGCCGGCATGTGGACGTTGATAAAGGCCAGGTGGAAGCCGCAGACGAAGAAGCCGATGACCAGCAAACGATAGGAGCCGTAGCCCCAGGCCTTGGCCAGGGCCTCCATGAAGGGCAAGTCGGCCTGGCCTGTGGTGTTCTCGGTGCGGCCACGCAGCGCATAGCTTAGCGGAATGATCAGCAGTATCGCCGTGGCAAGATAGATCAGGGCGGACTGCCAGCCGAAGGCATTGATGAAGCCCTGGCTGATCGGCGCGAAGGCGAATTGGCCGAAGGACGAGGCCGCGGTGGCGACACCGAAGATCAGCGAGCGCTTTTCCATCGGCACCGAGCGGCCGAAGGCGGCCATCACCACCGAGAAGGAGCAGACGGCAATGCCGACGCCGGTGACGATGCCGGCAGTCAGCGTTATCAGCCCGGCATCGGGCGAGAAGGCCATGCCCAGGACGCCCAGGCCGTAGAGCGCCGCGCCGGCTGCCACGGTTCGGCCGGTGCCCACACGATCGGCAAAGGCACCGGCGAAGGGTTGTGCGATGCCCCAGGCCAGGTTCTGGATCGCCATGGCCATGCCCCATTGCTCCCGCGTGAGGCCGAGATCGGCCGTCATAGGCAGGGTGAACAGGCCGAAGCTGGTGCGGACGCCGTTACCGATGGCGGCGATGATGCAGCCGGCAATGATCAGCACAAGCAGAGGGACCGCGGGGCGAAGCGAGGGCGTGTTCATGGGAAGCATCCAGAAGGTGGACGTTCTATCTACGCCCGCGGCATCATCACGCAAAGCAATATTGCCTAATGGCAGGCATCAAATCCGGTGATAGGTCCGCAAACGGCAACGCCGGGCACGAGGCCCGGCGCAACACGGAAATCGGCAAGAAATCAGGCGGTCTGCTTGACCGCGATGCCGGCATTCTGCAGGTGGGTCTGGAGTTCACCGACCTGGAACATCTCGCGCACGATGTCGGCGCCGCCGATGAATTCGCCCTTCACATAGAGCTGCGGAATGGTTGGCCAATTGGTGTAAGCCTTGATGCCATCACGCAATTCGGCGCTTTCGAGCACGTTGGCGCTGCCATATTCGAGGCCGAGATAGTTCAGGATCTGCACGACCTGGCCGGAAAAGCCGCATTGCGGAAAGTCCGGCGACCCCTTCATGAAGAGGAACACGTCGTTGTTCTTCACCTTGTCGTCGATGAAGGCGTTGATGTCGGTCATGGCGAAAACCTTTCGATAGGGCGGGGTCAAGGCCCGCTTGCTGTTGCCCTTAAATAGGACAGGACTCGGGCGCTGTCGAGATCACCATCGGCGATAGCCGATCATTCCTGCGTCAGCGGTTTTTCGAGCGTGGCATCGGCCATCAGCAGGCCGCCGCGACTGGGATACATGGCTCGGCCGGTGACCACGTAGCCATGCGCCTGGTAAAAGTGCACTGCAGGCAGGCTGGAATGGATGTGGGAGAGCGTCACGCCATTGCGGCGCAGGGCGTCCTCGCCGTGGCGGAGCAGCAGCGAGCCTATGCCGCGGCCCTGCTGGTTGGGGTCGACATAGAGGCCGAGGATGCGCTGGGCGTTCCAACTGCAGAAGCCGATGACGGCGTCGTTGTCGACGGCAAGAATGAAGGTTTCTCCGCCGTCGCGGGACCGGGCGTAGCCCTCGGCGGTCAGCCCATGGGCCCAGCTCAGCCGCTCGGTCTCGGTGTAGAACTGATCGCCGGTGGCGAGGATGGCGCCGGTGTGGATGGCCAGCAGAGCAGGGCCGTCGCTATCGCGGAAGTCGCGCAGGGTGATGGAGGTCATGCCAGCCGCTCGGCGATCCAGGGATGGTTTGTGCAATCGGCGTCGGCGTCGAACAGCACCGCTTCCCAGCCGTGTTTGCGGGCGCCCTCGATGACTTTGGGGGTGTCGTCGAAGAACAGTGGTGGCTGGGACTGTGGGCCGATGCGGTGCTCGATGAAATCGAAGAAGCCCGGCTCGGGCTTCCGCACGCCGGCGCGGGCCGAATAGAAGATGTCCTCGAACAGCTCGCCCAAACCGAGGGTGTACCATAGCCACTGCGCTCGCGTGTGGTCCTGATTGGTCGCCAGGTAGAGGCGAACATCCGCGCTTTTCTTGAGCTGCCGGATGGTCTGGATAAGTCCGGCATTCAGTCGGCTGTCATGGGTCAGCCAGTGCTGCGCGAACGCCATGGGCGAGCCTTTGAAGCCCAGGCCCGGCAGGCGCTTGTCCAGTGCCTCGATCATGGGCATTTGGCCGATGAGCACCTTCTTGATGAAGATGTCGTAGATGAACTCGGACTGGAAGCGCTCGGCGTCTATGCCGAGATCATGCAGCAGCTTATCCCAGCTTTGTCGCTGGTCTGGCCGGGCGTGATAGCCATGCACCAGCACGCCGTCGACGTCGAAGAACACGGCGCGGGTCATTGGATGCTCCTGGCTCAGGCCGAACGTTGCGGGCCGCGGGCGGGCATTGCGCCAAGCCCGACAAGCACTTCGCGGGGAATGTGCAGGTCCTGAATCACGTCATTGTGCCGGCGAAAACCGACCAGTTCGCGCTGCACGAAATACTCCCAGACGACCTTGCGCGCATGGGTCAGGTGATCGGCCCGGTCGTCGCCGGCCGATGCCAGCGCCGCGACGGCCTTGACCACGCGCTGTTCGGCGGCGCCGAGCGAGGACGCGCGCTCGGCCATGATTTCGTGCTCGATCGCCGCCGTTCCGGCGTCAGGCCTGACGGTACGGATCAGGTCGAGCGAGTCGCGCAGAGACATCAGTCCGGCGTCACCGTTTGCAACGCCAGCGCATGCAGCGCGCCACCCATGTCGCCCTGCAGGGCGTCGTAGACCAGCTTGTGCTGCTGAACACGGGTCTTGCCGCGGAACTGTTCGGATTTCACCGTCGCGGCCCAGTGATCGCCATCACCGGCCAGATCGCGAATCTCGATATCGGCATCGGGCAGCGCCGCCTTGATCCGGCGCTCGATTTCGCTGGCATCCATGGGCATTGACGCGACTCCTTGCTGGTGCCGGGAATAGCCGGCTATGCCCATGATATGGCACGGGGTGGGGGAGCCTTCAATATCGCGAGCGCGTCGTTCAGGGCGTGACGACGGGCTGCGCATCCTGCTCGGTGGAGAAGTTGGCGATGATGGAGTCGACTACGGGCCGAGCGTCGGCGGCCATTTCGGTGGCGTAGAAGCAGTCCAGGGTGTAGCCGTTGCCGGTATCGACCGTCTCGGTGTGAACCAGGGTGATCGGACCACCCTCGGAGCCTTCGCTGGTACCCTCATACTGCAGCGCCGGATTGCTCTGATAGCTGGTGACACGGCTGTCGCCGAGCGTGAAGCCCGGGAAAGTCTCGCTCCAGCCAGCGGCCACCGCTGTTGCATCCAGCGCTGCCAAGGCGCCTTCCGCGGTCCAGCCGCTGTCTTCGACGGGCACCACGGTCAGCACGCATTGCAGCGGCAGGGTGGGGTGGTTGATGGTCAGCGGGCCGCCCGGCTCGCCCGACGTTACCATCACTTCGGGGTAGAACAGCGTATAGGGCTGGTCGGGCAGTGGAGAGCCGCTGACCCCGGCTTCCTGCGCGATTGCGGCCACAGGCAGTCCGCAGAGGGAAAGGGCCAGAAGGGCGCCGA
>CBFGMY010000198.1:0-7510 GCA_965650055.1 uncultured Devosia sp. | reverse complement strand
ATCGCACCCGTTGCCGGATTGTCCGCGCCGCCGATCCGCCGCGCCAGTCCCTTGGCCGTCACCGCCAGCGTCGCCAGCAGCGCCACGGTGATTGCCGTGCCCGCACCCATCAGAAACACCGCGGCAATACCCGCCGGCAGCAGCCCTTGCGACAGGGCAAAGACCAGCACGACCAGCGCCCCCGAACAGGGCCGCAGACCCACGGCCAGCACCACGCTCAACTGCTCGCGCAGGCTGCCAGTGGTCGCCTCCGGCGCCACGATATGGGCATGACCGGCATGGTCATGATGATCGTGGTCATGGTGGTGATCATGATCGTGGTCGTGGCCATGGTGACTGTGGTCGTGCCCTTCATGGCCATGCAGGTGCTCATGAGCCTTGCTCGCCATGTCCTCATGCTGGTGGCTATGCCCCCAACCAAACACCTTGCGCAGCACCAGCCACAGCCCCAGCAGGGCCACCATCGCGTAGGACGCAATGCCGATCCAGTTCGCCGCATCGCCCATGGCGATGCTGGTCATGCCGAGCAGTCCGGCGGCGATCAGCACGAACACCACCGCCACCGCCGATTGCAGCAGGGCGGACAGCACGCTGAGCGTCACACCGCGTCGCAGCTGCGTCTCGTTGGCAAGCACATAGGATGAGATCACCACCTTGCCATGCCCCGGTCCCGCGGCATGAAACACGCCGTAGAGAAAGCTCAGTCCGCCCAGCACCCAGAAGGCCGTCCAGTCCTGCTTCAGCGATCCCAGGGTGCTATTGATCGCGGTGTAGAAGTCGCGCTGCTGCGTCTGCACCCAGCCAAAAAAGCCGGTGCGCGGCAGATTGAGCCCCGGTTCCGGCGGCGGACCGCCGAAAGGCAGGCTCGGCGCGGTCTGTGCCACCTGGGTCACCGCGTCGAGCGCGTTGGTCGCATCGACATGTGGCGCGGCCGGCACGCTGCCGTCGCACTTGACGACGATCATGCCCTGGGTGCCGCGCATCGCCGCCGCCAGGTCCGGCGGCAGTTCGGTCACATCGGGTCCCAGCGAATAGAGCCGTGTCTGCAGCTCGTCGCTCATTTCCTTGGGGGGCTCGAGTGTGACGCCGCAGGCCGGGGGCGCATTCTCCAGCGTCACATCCGCCGCATCGGCAAAGGTGATGGCAACGTAATATTCGGGGTCATAGATGCCCAGCTCGAACTGCGCCCCCACGGGCCGCGGCGCCGTGGCCTTCATCGAGTAGGACAGCGTCACCCGCTCGTCCGCATAGACCATCTTCTGGTCGCCGACCGGGGTGAACTGCATCAGGTCGTCGCCCGAACCGGCAAAGGTATAGAAGCCGTATTCGGCGAGGCCATTCATGTTGTCGTCGGCCAGCGGCTGCAGCTCTTCGACACTGGTTTCGCGATCGCCGTCCGTATCAAGCCCCTGGATCACCCAGGTCGAAAACAGCTTGTCGAAGGTCCAGGCATTCTTGAGCCCGATGACCTCCCCCGCATCGTTGAAGACAACCGTCACCTTGGCGTCAATGAGAATATGGGGATGCGCCATGGCGGGGAGCGTGAATGCGAGCAGCCCGAGCACAGCGCCGGCCAGCCGGCGTCCGAAAACGCGAAACGTCAATTCATGCCCCTAGCTAGCTCACAGGGTGGTTCTGGAACCACTCGACCAGGTGGTCGATCAGCGCCCTCACCTTGCCCGCCAGATGCCGCCGGTGCGGATAGACCGCCTGCAGCGTCTGGCCGGTCGGCAGGTAGTCCGCCAATACCGGTACCAGCTCGCCGCTGGTCAGCACCGGGTCAGCCAGGTAGGAGGGCAATATGACAAATCCAAGGCCCATGACCGCGGCCTTGCGCGCTGCCAGGGGCGAGTTGACGCGCAGCGGCCCGTTAACCGGCACGGATATGGTCTTGCCGTCCTCGATGAACCGCCAGTTAGACTGCCCCTGCAGGTTCACGTCGACAATGCAGGGAAGATGGCGCAAATCCTCCGGATGCTTGGGTATGCCATGCTCCTTCAGCAACGACGGCGAGGCCCCCACAACCACGTGCATATCGGCAATCTTGCGCGCGATCAGCGAGGAATCGGCCAGCGTAGAGATGCGCAGCGCCACGTCGATCCCCTCGTCGACGAGGTCGACATAGCGATCCTCCAACCGCAGGTCGAGCGACACCTTGGGATGCTTCTTGAGATACTCGTAGATCGCCGGCGCCAGCGTCGACTCGCCGAAATTGCGCGGTGCCGATACGCGCAGCAAGCCGCGTGGCTCCGCGGTCTGGTCGGTAATGGTGGCGTCCAGATCATCCAGCTGCTGCAGCAGCGCGCTGGCCTCGCGGTAATAGGCCTCGCCGGCCTCGGTAAGGCTCAGCTTGCGCGTGGTGCGGTTCATCAGCCGCACGCCAAGGTAGTCCTCGAGATCGGTGACATATTTGCTGAGCAGCGCCTTGGAGCGCCCATGCTGGCGCGCGGCCGAAGAAAAGCCCCCAGAATCAAACACCTGAACGAACGCACGGATGCGGGCGAGATCCTGCGTCATGGCACTCCGTTCACGCTAGCGACGTAATGAACGCATAACTCATCTGCATGGAGCGAACAATAAGGCGCCTTGGCCGTTCCACGATTAACGATAGGATGGAAACGCCAATCGACGCGCCCGAGGAGTTCGGACTATTTTCCCGCCCATGTCCAGACCTTCATCCCGATCCACGCTTTACCGGCTCATCGAAGCCGGGCAGCTCGCGCACAAGGCGCTGCTGCTGCCGTTGATGGAGCGTGGCCTGGAGCCTGGCGACGACGCCGTCCTCTTCGAACTGGGCCGCGCCGGCACGACCGAGGCTGAACTCGCCGCCGAACTCGGCCTCAGCGAAGTGGCACTGACTACCCGCCTGTCACGCCTGCTCGACCGCGAGCTGGTGACCCGCCAGGCTGTGGGTCCCGAGCTCGCGCCGGGGATCGCGCTGACCGAGCGCGGCGTCCGCATCCGCAACGGCCTCGTCGATCACTGGACCCAGCTCGAGGAGGCTCTGATGGGCGAGCTAAAGCCCAGGCAGCGCAAGAAGCTGGGCGACCGCCTCAAGCGCTTCGTCGAGCTGCTGCGCCTCTGATCGAAACCTGAAAGCTCCATTCAGCTTCGGTTCAGGCGCAAAGGTGTTCTCTCGGGTTCACAGGCATTTAGGTGCCACTTGAACCAAGGAGATCGACAATGGCTCTGAGCAAGAAACTCATGGCTGGGGGCCTCGCGGCACTGGCGCTACTGGCGACGACCGCTACCGCTTTCGCCGCTCCCGCCTTTGCCACCGGCAACGTCAATGTACGGTCGGGCCCCGGCACCGGATACAGCCGCGTCGACACGCTGCGTCGTGGTGAGCAGGTCGATGTGCTCGAATGCCGCGGCAGCTGGTGCTACATCGAAAAGCGCGGCCCCGATGGCTGGGTCTCGGCCAACTATCTGAGCCGCGGCGGCGGTTGGGACAATGACGACGACTGGGACAACGACTGGGGTTGGGATCGCCCGCCCCACTGGAACCCGCGTCCGCCGCGTCCCCCGCACTGGAACCCGCGCCCGCAGCCCTGGCCGTCCTACCCATCCTATCCGGGTAACAATGGTGGCAGCGTCTGCTTCAACGGCCCCAACGGTTACTTCTGCATCGGCAACTAGCCAATTCGACGCCGCCCTCCGGGGCGGCGTTTTTGCCATGAAAGGCAACTCACCGGGACTTGGTTCGTTATGAAGCCAAACCCGAGGAGATTGCATCATGGCCACCGCCGCCACCAGCCAAGACAACAAGAAGCCCGCGCGCGCCCCAGCGCCCAAGGCAGCCGCGGCAAAACCCGCCCCTGCTGCCAAGGCAGCGAGCAAGCCCGCGAGTAATTCAGGCGCCGGCAAGACCCTCAAGGCCAAGGCAGGTGCCAAGCCAGCCGCAGCCAAGCCCTCCCGGAAGACCCCGGCCACCAAGATCGCTGAACGCGCTACTGCCCCGGCCAACCGCCAGTCACGCGACTCCAGCATGACCGGCAAGGAACACGACGATCACGTCGAGCGCATCTGGGAACTGGCCAAGCGCATCGGCATCGCCATGTTCGTCACCTGGGATGGCAAGGAGCAGCGCGCCCGCCCGCTCGCCGCGAGCGTCGAGAAGGACGAAGGCGCCATCTATTTTCTCACCGACGTCAACGGCGAGAAGGATCAGCAGATCGCCGAATTCCCCCATGTCAGCGTCAGCTTCGCCGACCACAAGCATTCCAAATTCGTGGCCCTGTCCGGCAAGGCCTCGGTCTCCAATGACCGCGCCAAGATCAAGGAACTGTGGAACCCCTTCGCCAAGGCCTGGTGGGACAGCCCGGAAGATCCGGCCATTCGGGTCATCAAGGTTGTCCCGCAGGATGCCGAGCTGTGGGACAGCCCGGGCCGCATCGTCACCACCATTTCGATGCTCGCCGCAGCGGTAACCGGCCGCGCCCCCAAGATCGGCGAAAACGCCAAGGTCGTGCTCTAGTCCTTGGTGGGGAGGCGCAGGGCGCCTCCCTCGCAGGCTATTCCCGGCCAGGCAGCGTCGGATCGGCCACCACGCGCACGCGCTTGGTGCGTTCGCGCGCCATCACCACCAGGCCCGCCGCCACGATGATGGCCGCGCCGACCAGCGAGATCGGGTCGATCCAGTGCCCGAACACGACGGCACTGAGACCGATCGCCCAGGGCAATGAGAAATAGTTGAACGGCTGCACGACGCTGGCCGGAGCCATCGACAGAGCATAGACCATCAGTCCATGCCCCGCGCAGGTGGTCGCCATCACGACCACCACCATGGCGAAATCGCCCCACCCCATCGGTTGCCAGAAGAAGACGCCGACCACACCCGACATCACCAGGCCAATAAGAGCCGCATAGGTCATGCTGGTCGCAGCACTGTCATGCTGGCTGACCTTGCGCGTGATGACGATATAGAGCGAATAGAGCGCTGCCGAGCTGAGCGCAAACCCCACGCCCCAATCGAGCGGCAGCCCGCCCGGTCGCACAATCACCAATGCGCCGGCAAAGCCGACCGCTACAGCCACGAAGCGGAAGATGCCGACCTTCTCGCCCAGGATGGGGATGGCAAAGATCGTCACCAGGAGCGGATAGACCACGGTGATCGCTTGCAGCTCCCCCAGCGGCACCGTCCGCAGTGCCAGCGCGAAGAACCAGATGTCGGCCATCAGCAATACGCCACGCAGCACCTGCCACAGCGGCATCTTCGAGTTCAGCGCCTGGCGCAGCGGCGCCTGCCGCATGACCAGCACCAGCGAAAAGGCGGCAAAGCCCCAGTAGCGCATCATGGTGATCTGGAACGGCGAATAGGTCTGCACCAGCATCTTGGAGATGGCGTCCTGCACGCCGAACACACCGATGGTGATCAGGGTCAGGATGATGGCGCGGCCGACATTGTCGGTACGGGTGTCAGCGGCAGCGGACGACATGGGCGGGGACAATCGAAAATGGCAAAATGAAAACGCCCCGGCTCGCGTGCCGGAGCGTTCGAAGCGCTATCGCAAAGCCTATGCCTTGGCCATAGACGACTTGATGATCCCGGCAATGGCGGTGAGAATACCGCCGCCGACCAGGCCCGTTGCGCCCTGGCCTGCCAGAGCGCTCAAATCGAGCCCGCCTGTCGTGCCTGCAGCCGCCGCACCGGAGATCATGCCGTCGAGGCCAGGGATCATCCCGGCCAGCCACGTCCCGGCGATACCGCCAAGCGCACCGACGATCGAATTTCCCGCCGGCCCGAGATTGAGCGACTTGACGACCTGCCCGATCACATTGCCGCCAATGCCACCGGCTATCAGTTGAACCAGAATAGGCACGATGACTTCCATTTGCTTCCCCCTCTTGGAACGCCTGCAAGACCACCTGTGCCCCGCAGGACACACAGAGTTTACGCCTGAAGCCCATTCAACAAAAGGACAAGGCTCCTGTCCGAACCTGTCAGCAGAGCCCTGTAAATCCGGCGTAACCGAACATTGAACTGAGCCGCCAAAGCGGCCTATGGTCCGCCCAAAGGTCCCCACACGCCCATCATGACGAATCGCCCAACCTCATCCCAATCCGATGCCGTAGCTCTGGTCACCGGCGCCGCCGACCGCATCGGCGCGGCCATCGCGCGGCGCCTGGCCCGCAACGGCTGGGCCGTCCTCGTTCATTACCGCAGCTCCGCCGACAAGGCTGACGCGGTCGTCGCCGACATCCGTGCAGCCGGCGGGCAGGCCATGGCCATCCAGGCCGACCTGGCCGACCGCACCCAGCGCGGTGGCCTCATCGAGGCCGCGCGCGCTGTCTTTGGTCCGCTGACCCTACTGGGCAACAATGCCTCGCTGTTCGAGCGCGACTCAGCCGCCGACCTTGACGAGGTGCTGTGGGATGCCCATTTCGCCGTTCATGCCGAAGCTCCCGCTTTCCTGGCCCGCGATTTCTCCGCGCAGCTTCCCGAAACGCAGCCCGGCAACAACATCAACATCATCGACGAACGTGTCCTCGATCTCTCACCGGCCTTTTTCAGCTACACCCTCAGCAAAGCCGTGCTCTGGACCATGACCCGTACCCTGGCCCAGTCGCTGGCGCCGCGCATTCGTGTCAATGCCATCGCCCCGGGCCCGACCGTGCCGCCGCCCTATGCCTCGGCTGAAGAATATGCCCGCCGCATCAGCGAGTTGCCGTTGGGGCGATCCGCCAATCCCGAGGGCATTGCTGATGGCGTCGTCACCGTGCTCTCGCTCGCCGCGATGACCGGGCAGATGATCACGCTCGATGGCGGCGCTCACCTGGAATGGTCGGCGCGCCGCAAGCCCACGCCGAGGCGGAAATGACCGACACCGCTCCCCCGCCCTCCGGCCACGAGGTCATCCGCGCCTTCGTCCGCACCCTGCCGGCGGCCCCCGGCGTCTATCGCATGCTCGATGCCGAAGGCGAGGTCATGTATGTGGGCAAGGCGCGCAACCTCAAGGCGCGCGTCACCAACTACACCCGCCCCGACGGTCTCGAAGTCCGCCTGCAGCGGATGATCGCGGCCACCGTCAACATGGAATTCGTGCGCACCGAGACCGAGGCCGAGGCCCTCCTGCTCGAAGCCAACATGATCAAGCGGCTCAAGCCCCGCTTCAACGTGTTGCTGCGCGACGACAAGAGCTTCCCCTATATCCTGATCGCTACCGATCACGAGGCGCCCGAGCTCACCAAGCATCGTGGCACCCGCCGTCGCCAAGGCCACTATTTCGGCCCCTTCGCCTCGGCCACCGCAGTCGGGCGCACCATTGCCAGCCTGCAAAAGGCCTTCCTGCTGCGCAACTGCTCGGACAGCTTCTACGCCGCCCGCACCCGCCCCTGCTTGCAGCACCAGATCAAGCGCTGCGCTGGCCCCTGCACGCGCGAGGTCTCGCTCGAGGCCTATGGCGAACTGGTCGAAGACGCCCGCCTCTTCCTGTCAGGCAAGTCGCAGGGTGTGCGCGACCACCTGCAGCGCGACATGAACCAGGCCGCCGAACAGCTCGATTTCGAG
>CBFGMY010000197.1:0-7554 GCA_965650055.1 uncultured Devosia sp. | reverse complement strand
ATCGACATCGACGAGGCCGCCGTTGCCGGACGATGTGGAGCCGTTGCCGGTGCTGCTGCCGACATCAACATCGGCATCGAGCAGGCTACCGCCGCCGACATTGACGTCGGCATCGGCTTCTACGCCCAGAACATCGAGGTCAACGTCGAGGCCCAGCAGCTGGGCCTGGGCAGTCTGGGGGGTGATCAGCAAGGCGGCTGCGAGTGCGGCGGCCGAGATATAGCTCGTGGTCTGCATTGGTCCGCTCCTTGAAAGTGCTGGAGGGCCAACGTCGGTTCGGCAGATGGGGTGCAACACAGTCGACAGCGCGGTTAACGCGCGTTTACCGCAATTGCGGCAAGTGCAGGCAGGGGACGGCCAAGCCAGCCCCTGCCCGCGATATCAGCGCAGCCAGCCGCTGGGACGCGGATGGAGCTCCATCTGGCCGTCCCTGGTGGCGGCGTCGATAGCGGCGATTTCATCGGCCGAGAGGCTGAGATTGTTGAGCACGCCCAGATTGTCCTTGAGCTGGTCGAGATTGCGCACGCCGATCAGCGCCGAGGTCATTTCCGGGCGGCGCAGGACCCAGGACAGAGCCAGCTGCACCATGGACTGGCCGCGCGAGCGGGCGATCTGGGCGAGCTTGTCGACGGCAGCGAGCACGCGCGGCTCGATATGGCTGGCGCGCAGCGTGCCATTGGGATTGCCGCCGCGGGTGCCTTCTGTGCCGCCGGCATTGTATTTGCCCGACAGCACGCCCTGGGCGAGCGGGGAAAAGGCGATCATGCCGATGCCCAGCTCGCCGCAGGCGTCGATGGTGTGGTCATTCTCGATCCAGCGATTGATCATGGAATAGCTGGGCTGATGGATCGTGGTGGCGATGCCCATGTCCTTGAGGATGCGATAGGCCTCGCGCGTTTCCTTTTCGGGATAGCTCGAAATGCCGACATAGAGCGCCTTGCCCGAGTGGACGGCATGGGCCAGGGCGCCCATGGTTTCCTCGAGCGGGGTCTCGGCGTCGTAGCGGTGGGAATAGAAGATATCGACATAGTCGAGCCCCATGCGCTTGAGCGACTGGTCAAGGCTGGCGAGGAGATATTTGCGGCTGCCGAAATCGCCATAGGGGCCGGGCCACATGGTGTAGCCGGCCTTGGTGGAGAGGATCAGCTCGTCGCGATAGGGGCGGAAATCGCGGGCCATGACCTGGCCGAACAGCTCTTCGGAGGAACCGGCGGGCGGACCATAATTGTTGGCGAGGTCGAAATGGGTGATGCCCTGATCGAAGGCATAGCCGAGGATTTCCATGGCGCTGGGATAGTCCCGCGTGCCGCCGAAATTCTGCCAGAGGCCGAGGCTGACCACCGGAAGCTTGAGGCCGGACTTGCCGGAACGGCGGTATTGCATGGTGTCATAGCGTGCCGTATCGGCCCGATAGGTCATGGGTATTCTCCCGAAGATTTGCGATTTGGCGGCGCGTGACGCTGAGCGCAGCGAATGGTATGAGCGGGCCGATGAGGCCGCATGAATCCGATATGAGCGCTAATCTGCCCCAAGCCAATCAACCATACAAGGTGATGGCGATCTATAAATTTGCCGATTTGCCCGATGCCGAGGCGATCCAGCCGGAGCTGGCCGCCTTCTGTTGTGGGCGGGACATCAAGGGCACGCTGATCCTGGCGCCTGAAGGCATAAACGGCACGGTGGCGGGGACGGACGAGGCCATCGATGCGCTGGCCGACTGGCTGTTCGCGGGCGAGGTTTTCGCCGGGCGGCTCGCTGGCGCCGAGGTCAAGTATTCGACGGCGAGCGAGATGCCGTTCCTGCGCATGAAGGTGCGGCTCAAGCCCGAAATCGTGACGCTGCGGGCGCCCGAGGCCAATCCGGCCAAGACTGTTGGCACCTATGTCGAGGCCGAGGACTGGAACGGGCTGATCGCGCGCAATGACGTGGTGCTGGTCGATACGCGCAACGACTACGAAGTGGGGCTGGGGACGTTCCAGCGGGCGCTGGACCCGGCGACCAAGAGCTTCACCGAGTTCAAGGACTACGTGGCCGAGCACCTCGATCCGGCGCGCGACAAGAAGGTGGCGATGTTCTGCACCGGCGGCATCCGCTGCGAGAAGGCGTCGAGTTACCTGTTGAGCCAGGGCTTCGAGGAGGTGTTCCACCTCAAGGGCGGGATCCTTAGATATCTCGAAGTGGTGCCGGAAGCGGAAAGCCGGTTTGCCGGGGAATGCTTCGTGTTCGACGAGCGCGTCTCGGTCGGGCATGGGCTGGTCGAGGGCGATGCCACGCTGTGCCGGGCCTGCCGGCATCCGCTGACGATCCTGGACCGGGCGGCGCCCGACTATGTCGAGGGCGTGAGCTGCCCCCACTGCGCTGATGAGGCCGGCAAGCACGCGGCGGCGGCTGAGCGGCAACGGCAGATGGAACTGGGCCGCAAGCATGGCGTGGCCCATCTCGGCGATGCGGCGGCGAGCGTCGCGGCCGAGCGCAAGGCGGCCAAGCGGGCACTGGCCGAGGCGTCACGGGCGCGCAACAAGGCCGGCTAGGAGCAGTCGACATTCAGCTGATGCTGGCCTGCAAATACCGGTTTCCTGCGCTTCCGGTCCTCACGTACCCAACGTACGCTCCGGTCCGGTTCTCGAAAACCGACATTTTCGGCTCAGCCTGAGCTGAATCTCGACTGCTCCTGGCGCCCACTTATCCCCGCCTGCGGCAGTGGACCTAGAGTCTCCGGCAAAGGAGACCGTCATGGACCATACCGCTCGCCTCACCCTGCCCTTCATCATGCCCAGCCAGGCGCAGAAGCACATTACCCATAACGAGGCCATCGAGGCACTCGATGTGCTGGTGCAGCCGGCGGTGGAAAGCCGCGTGCTGGCCACCCCGCCGCTGACGCCGCTGGCGGGCGAAGCCTGGATCGTGGCTGTTGGCGCCACGGGGGCGTGGGCCGGGCATGGCGGGGAGATTGCCGCCTTTCAGTCGGGCGCCTGGCACTATTTCGATCCGGCCCCGGGCTGGCAGGTTTTTGACCGGTCCGACAAGACGCAGCTGGTATTCGATGCCGGCGCCTGGACGCCGCTGGCCTCGCTCGGTTCGGCGCTGCCGCGACTGGGTATCAATACCAGTGCCGACAGCACCAATCGCCTCGCGGTGGCGGGAGCCGCGACGCTGCTGACCCATGCGGGCAATGGCCACCAGCTCAAGCTCAACAAGAATGCGGCGGGCGATACGGCGAGCCTGCTCTACCAGACCAACTGGTCGGGACGGGCCGAAATGGGCCTTGCCGGTGACGACCATTGGCGACTCAAGGTGAGCCCCGATGGCTCGGCCTGGGTCAACGCGCTTGTTATCAATGCGACGACCGGGGCGGCGACGGTTGCCGCCAGCTTCCGGCCCGCCACCGACAATGCGGTGACGCTGGGCGGCTCGGGCGCGCGTTGGTCGGCGGTGTGGGCGGCCACGGGCACGATCCAGACATCGGACGCGCGGCAGAAGACCGATATCGCGCCGAGCGATCTCGGGCTCGATTTCATCCTGGCGCTCAATCCGGTGCGGTATCGCTGGGTGGTGGGCGGCAGGGAGACGGGCGCGGCCGGGCCGGCGCATGCATTATGGCCTATTGGCGCAGGAGGTGGAGGCCGTGCTCGATGGCCGGGACTTTGCCGGGCATGTGCTGGCCGACGCTGCCGACAGGGAAAGCGAGCAGGGCCTGCGTTACGACGCCTTCATCGCGCCGCTGATCAGGGCCGTGCAGGAGCTTGCGGCGCGCGTCGGAGAGCTAGAGCGACAGGGCCATTAGGGCGGCCGGCAGGCGACCTAGGTCCGTCCCCATGGTCGCGCAAATCGAGCGACCATTGCCCGTTATGTAGCGAAGACCAGAGCGGGAAGATGGCGGTGACCTGAGGGGTCGCTGACCATGACCTATGCCGTCCTCATTCTCGCCTGGACCATCGCGCTGCCCCTGCTTTCGGGGCCCATGGCGATGGCGGCCGATATCCCGGGGACTACGGTTGCGCCCCTGGCCATGCAGGCCTTCTGCCACAACCGGCCGGGAGAGTGCCGCCCGGCGCAGGACGCGGTGGTTGAGTGGACGCCGCAACTGGCGGCCCTCATCACCGAAACGAATGCCCGGGTGAACAGGGATATCGGGCCGCGGGCGGACCCGGGTGGCGCCTGGGAGGTCAACCCGGCCTTTGGCGACTGCAACGACTATGCCGTGAGCAAGCGCAGCCGCCTGATCCGGCTCGGCGTGCCGCCCGGGGCATTGCGCCTCGCCATCACCAGAACCCGGGGCGGGCTCTCCCACGCCATCCTGGTGGTGCGGACCAGCGCGGGAGACATCGTCCTCGACAATCTGACCGGCTCGATCAAGACGCTGGCGCAGTCCGGCTATTCCATAAGGAGCATCAGCACGGCGAACCCCATGCGCTGGGCCCGGCTGTGATCAGGTCTTGAGGCCGCGGATCAGTGCCTTGATCGACTTGCGGTAGTCGGCCAGTTCCTCCGGCGGGGCCAGGGCGGCGCGGTCGAACATGGCGCCGAAGAGCCGGGCCAGGGTTTCGACCGGAAGCTTCCTGATGGCGCCGGCCTCCATGGCTTCGCCCAGGCCCGCCACCAGCGTTTGAAGCCCGTGGCGGGCGTCGATGGCGTCCACCGCGGCCCGCCCCAGCACCGCCGGAGCATCGACCAGCAGGATTTGCCGGCGTCCGGGATCCTGCATGGCATCGAGAAAGGCGTCACCACCTGATACCAGCGCCTTGACCGGACCCGGCTCCTCGTCGCTCTCGCCGGCGGCATTGATCGCCATGGCCATCAACAGATGCTCCTCCTCCACCACGGCGGCGAACAAAGCCTCCTTGTCGGCGAAATGGTGATAGAGCGCGCCGCGGGTGACGCCCGCTGCGACGGCGATCTCGGGCGTGCCGGTTCCGGCATAGCCCTTTTCGGCGAACAGTCGCCGGGCCGCCGTGACCAGCGCCCGCCGGGTCTGGCTGCGCCGCTCTTCCTGGGTTTTGCGCCCTTGCATTACATACACGCTGCATGTTACATGATTGATACATGCAGTATGTATTTATCAATTGAACCTGGCAAGGAGTTATCCGCGATGCTGAAGATGCTCGCCCTTTATCCACTGCTGCTGGTGACCGATGTGGAGGGCACAGCGCAGTTCTATGAGCGCCATCTCGGTTTCACCCGCGTCTTTTCGACGGACTGGTATGTGCATCTGCGCTCGCCGGCCGATCAGGTCTATGAACTGGCCATTATCGCCTATGACCACGAGACCATTCCCGAACGCGGCCGCACGCCGACATCGGGTCTGTTGCTGAGCTTTGAGGTGGCGGACGCGGCCGCCGAACATGCGCGCCTACGGGCTGAAGGCGTCGAGGTGGTGCAGCCGCTGCGCGACGAAGTCTTTGGCCAGCGGCACTTCATCGCCGTCGACCCCAATGGCATCCTGCTCGACATCATCACCCCGATCGAACCCGATCCGGACTGGCTTGCGGCAAATTCTCCGTGATCCAAATAAATTAGCCGAACCGTCTGGCGCGGCGCGATTCTCCCCGTTAGTTTGCCGCTAACATTTCAGGGAGGATCGCGCCAATGACCACCAGGCGCATGGGTGTCGGCATTATCGGCACCGGCAATATTTCGTCGGCCTATCTGCGGGCCATCACCGGCCACGAGAACATGGCGGGCTTTCCCGTGCTCGACATCAAGGGGCTCGCCGACATGCGGCCCGAGGCGTCGCAGGCCCGTGCGGCCGAGTTCGGCCTCGCCTCGATGAGCATCGACGAGATGCTTGCCAGCTCCGACATCCAGTTGATCATCAACCTCACCATTCCGCGCGCGCATGTCGATGTCGGTCTGCGGGCGCTGGCGGCAGGCAAGCACGTCTATTCGGAAAAGCCGCTTGGCATCAATTATGCCGAAGGCCGCAAGCTGCTCGACGCCGCCAACAGAGCGGGCCTGCGCATCGGCTCGGCGCCCGACACATTCCTGGGCGGTTCGCACCAGGAGGCGCGCGCCATTGTCGATAGCGGTGTGCTGGGCCAGATGGTGGGCGGATCAGGCTTTTTCATGTGCCCCGGCCACGAGGCCTGGCATCCCGATCCGGCGTTTTACTACGATATCGGTGGCGGCCCGGTGCTCGATATGGGCCCCTACTACATCACCGACCTGGTCAACCTGCTGGGCCCCGTGGCCCGCGTCTCGGCCATGGCGTCGCGCCTGCGCGACCAGCGTCCGGTGCTGTCCGAGCCCAAGCAGGGCCAGATCATGGACGTCAAGATCGATACCCATGCCACCGCCTCGCTCGGCTTTGCCAATGGCGCCATCGTCCAGGTCGGCCTCAGCTTCGACGTGGCAGCGCACAAGCATGTGCCGCTCGAGCTCTATGGCACCGAAGCGAGCCTGATCGTGCCTGATCCGAATTTCTTCGGCGGGGACGTGGAAATCCGCAAGCGCGGGCGGGACGAGACCTGGACCAAGGTCGAGGTCACCCAGCCCTATGCGGATGGCAATTACCGCTCGCTTGGCGTGGCCGACATGGCGCAGGGCATTCTCGACAATCGCCCGCACCGCGCCAATGGCGATCTGGCGCTGCATGTGCTGGAGGTGATGGAAGCCTTTGCTACCGCATCGGCCGAAGGTCGCACAGTGGATATCAAGACGCCGGTGGCCCGGCCGGAGCCGCTGGCGACGTCGCTGAAGGGCGGGCGGATTTAGGGTTCGCTTGTCAGGGGATACCCCCTCCTAGCCTCCCCCTGATAGGGGGAGGAATCCGGCCGGTGCGTAGGCGGGATCGTGCCAAATCCCCGATCTGTTCCTCCCCCTTTTCAGGGGGAGGTTAGGAGGGGGTACTCTTCCTTCACCAGCGCCAGGTCAGGCCTGCGGCGTCCTCGGCGTCGAAATGCAGGGTCACCTCGACGTCATTGCCTTCGACATGGGCGTCGTCGGTATATTGCCGCTGCAGCAGGGTGATGGTCTGCTGGTTGGCGTCGGACCGCAGATAGAGATAATCGAAGCAATCCAGGGTATCGCCGTCGCGGGTGGCGTAGATGGCCTTCCTGAGCTCCCAGAGCTGGCGCCCGGCAATGACGCTGTCGTCGCTGCGGCGCGTGGCGCGGATGGTCGGTACCCAATCCTTGCCGGTCTCGCAGATATAGCGGTCATCCCTGAACACGCCTTCATCGGTGAAGGCGACGTCGGTCTCGGCATCCCAGGCATTGCCGATCTCGTAGGTGACACCCTTATTGGTCACATCGAGGTAGATATCGGTCCAGGCACAGCTATGATCCTGGCTGATGTAGCACCACTGTTCGCTGGACCGCATCAGGGTCGCTACATCGTTCATCGATACGGGTTTGTTGGCTTTGTGGCGGTCGATGACCGCCTGGGTGTCGGTGTCGAAGGCCAGGGCAGCCGAGCCTGTGGTCAGCATGATCGCCATGGCGGCAAGCAGCATCTTCATTGAATGTCTCTCCGGTCTCCGCAGACCGCCGACCATAGCATTCTGCCATTGCGGCGAAAGCAGGATGACAGAGCAGGGTTGACAAGCTGGATTAATTT
>CBFGMY010000196.1:0-7623 GCA_965650055.1 uncultured Devosia sp. | reverse complement strand
CTGACCCCGCCGCCACCGGACGACACCATTGCGGTAATCAACCAGATCATCGCCGCCGTCGAAACCGACGAGACCCTCACCACCGTCGCTGCCGTCGCCGACGCCTTCGGCAGGAGCGACCGCTGGCTGCAGCAGACCTTCCGCGATTATCTCGGCATCGGCCTCAAATGGCTCCTGCAGCGCAAGCGCCTGCTCGCCGCCGCCGCCCAGATTCGCGCCGATGCCGAACCGGACTGGATCGGCATCGCCTACGACCTGGGCTATTCCAGCCAGCAACATTTCATCACCGACTTCCGCACCGTCCTCGGCGCCACCCCCGTGCAATACAAGAAGGGCCTCACCGCGTGACGGGGGGAGCATCATATCGGCCAAGAGTGGAGTTCACCCTCCCCCTTGTGGGGAGGGAAGCGAGATAGGACTTAGCTTCAGCCAAGTCCGTGATCGAGCAGGGTGGGGGTACGGGAGCCCCGATATCGTGGCCAAACCACCCCCACCCTTGATCCCTCCCCACAAGGGGGAGGGAGACGACTGAGGCGTCACCGATCCCTGTGACTTCCCCCATCACGATTTCCCCGAATCGCCCCGGCCGATGCTAAGTCTTTCCGCCAGTTCTTGACCTCGCGTGATGCCCGCTCTGACCGGGATCACCTCCCGGAGACCAGATGAAGGTAGCAATCGACATGGGTATGAGCGGCGGCACCACGCCCGCCACGCTCGACCTTGAGGAATTGCTGGCCACGCGTCTGCTCGTCCAGGGCAATTCCGGCTCGGGCAAGTCCCACCTGTTGCGGCGCCTGCTCGAGCAATCCGCCCCCTGGGTGCAGCAATGCATCATCGATCCCGAGGGCGATTTCACCACCCTCAGCGAGCGTTATGGCCACACCGTCGTGGACGCCACCCGCACTGAGGCCGAACTCACCCGCATCGCCGCCCGGGTCCGCCAGCACCGCGTGTCGGTCGTGCTCAATCTCGAAGGCCTCGATGTTGAGCAGCAGATGCGCGCCGCTGCCGCCTTCCTCGGCGGCATGTTCGATGCCGAGCGCGACCATTGGTATCCCGTCCTCGTCGTCGTCGACGAAGCCCAGCTCTTTGCTCCGTCCGTGGCCGGCGAAGTCAGCGACGAAGCCCGCAAGCTCTCGCTCGGCGCCATGACCAACCTGATGTGTCGCGGCCGCAAGCGTGGCCTGGCCGGCGTCATCGCCACCCAGCGCCTTGCCAAGCTGGCGAAAAACGTCGCCGCCGAGGCCAGCAATTTCCTCATGGGCCGCACCTTTCTCGATATCGACATGGCCCGCGCAGCCGACCTGCTGGGCATGGACAAGCGCCAGGCCGAGCAGTTCCGTGATCTGGCCCGCGGCCATTTCGTCGCCCTCGGCCCCGCCATTTCGCGCCGGCCGCTGCCGGTCACCATCGGCAATGTCGAAACCTCGGCCCGCTCCACCAGCCCCAAGCTGGTGCCCTTCGAAGCGCCGGTCGATGCCGCCGACCTGATCTTCACGGCCACGGCCGACGAGCAGGCCCGCCCCATGGTGCGGCGGCCTGCGCCCCCGCCGCCACCATCGACCAATGAATTGCTGGCCCAGCTCTCCCGCGCCCGCCCGCAGGCCGAAGAAGCGCCGCAGACCCTGTTCCCCGAGATCGACCAGGCCGAGCGCGACAGCCAGATCGACGCCATCATGGCTGAGCTGCTGGGTGATCCCGACGCCAGCTTCCGCACCGTGGCCGTGCTCTATCAGGACTTCCTCGTTCGCTGTCGCATCCGCCGCGTCCCCGGCGAGCCGCCCGCTCTGCCGGCCTTCAAGCGTCGCCTCGCCGTCGCCCGCGTCGCTCCGGATATCGAGACCGCGAAGTCCGATGCCTGGCAGCAGGCCCTCACCATGTCCGAAGCCCTGACCGATGACGTGCAGGGTGTCTTCCTCGTCCTCGCCCAGGCGGCCGTCACATCAGCGCCCTGCCCCTCCGACGCGACCCTGGCCCGCCTCTATGGCACCCACTCCGCCAGCCGCGCCCGGCGCCTCCTCACCTGGTTCGAAGAACGCGGCCTTCTCGTCGTCCGCCTCGACTTCCGCAACAACCGCGTCGTGGCCTTCCCCGATCTGGGCGCAGAAACCGCGCCCGGCGACCCCAACGGCCCCGATGCCATGGTGGATGTCCGCGGCGCTGCGGAATAGCACTCTTCCTACACCCCAAAAACAAACACCCCCGGGCCTGGGCCCGAGGGTGATGTCGTGGTCGAACCGAAGGGGAGGGACGCCCTCAATCCTCTTCCACAAACACCTCTTTGCGCTTCTTCCGGATACCCGGCAGCACCGCCACGATGACAGCCAGCAGCGCCAGGCCCAGCAGCGTCGCCGAGATTGGCCTTGTGACGAACACCGTCGGATCGCCGCGCGAGATGATCATCGCCCGCCGCAGATGCTCTTCCAGCAGCGGCCCCAGCACGAAGCCGAGCAGCAGCGGCGCCGGCTCGCAGCCGAAGCGGATCAGGATATAGCCAACCACCCCGAAGAAGCCGATGGCAAAGACATCGTAGATATTCTGGTTGATCGAGAAGCAGCCGATGCAGGCAAACAGCACGATGGCCGGGAACAGCGCCCGATAGGGAATGGACAGCATCTTCACCCACAGCCCGATCAGCGGCAGGTTGAGCAGGACCAAGAGGATATTGCCGATCCACATCGAGGCGATGATGCCCCAGAACAGAGCCGGCTGATCGTTGATCACGTTGGGTCCCGGCGTGATGCCCTGGAGGATGAACGCCCCCACCATCAGCGCCATGACCGGATGGGCCGGAATGCCCAGCGTCAGCAGCGGAATGAAGCTGGTCTGCGCCGCGGCATTGTTGGCTGATTCCGGTCCCGCCACGCCCTCGATCGCCCCATGCCCGAACTCTTCAGGCGTCTTGCTCAGCCGCTTCTCGGCCGAATAGGAGGCGAAGGACGACAGGATATGCCCCCCGCCCGGCAATATCCCCAGCAGCGACCCCAAGGCCGTGCCGCGCAGCACCGGCCCGACAATGCGTTTGAAATCGTCCTTGGTGAGCCACAGATTCTTGACGGCTTTCACCATCACGTCGCGGCCCTTCTCGTCCTCGAGATTGCGCAGGATTTCGGCCACGCCGAACACGCCCACCGCCACCGAGACGAAGTTGAGGCCCGAGAACAGCTCGCGGATCCCGAAGGTGAAGCGCGGCGTGCCGGTATAGATATCCTGCCCCACCATGCCCAGCAGCAGCCCGAGCACGATCATCGCCAGCGCCTTGAGGATCGAGCCATGCGCCAGGGCGATCGACACCAGCAGACCCAGCACGATCAGCGCGAAATATTCCGGCGCCCCGAAATTGAGCGCCGCTCGGGCCAGCGGCGGCGCAAAGAACGCCAGCAGCAGCGTCGCCACCGTGCCGGCAAAGAACGAGCCCAGGGCCGCCGTCGCCAAAGCCGGACCAGCCCGCCCCTTCTTGGCCATCTGATAGCCATCGATCGCCGTCACCGCCGATGAACTTTCGCCCGGCAGGTTGATCAGGATCGCTGTGGTCGAGCCGCCATATTGCGCGCCGTAATAGATGCCGGCGAGCATGATCAGCGCCCCGGCCGGCGACAGCGAAAAGGTGATCGGCAACAGCATGGCGATGGTCGCCGTCGGCCCGATGCCGGGCAACACGCCCACCAGCGTGCCCAGCAGCACGCCGATGAAGCAGTAGAGGATATTCATGGGGTCGAGGGCGACCGAAAAGCCCAGGCCCAGCGAAGCAATGATGTCCATGAGCCGCTCCTATTGCCCAAGCCAGGGTCCGACCAGCGGCACGCTCATGCCCAGGCCGAGAACGAAGATGACGGTGCACATCACCGTCAGGGTCACCGCCAGCAGCGCCGCGAAGACCGGTGAGTTGAGCCGGCTGGCCAAAGCCGCCGCAAAGGCGCCGATGAACACCACCGGCACGAAGCCCAGGCCGCGAATGGTGGCGCCGAAAAACACCACCACCCCAATGATCAGCACGATGGCGCGCCACGACGGGGCGAGCGGTTTATCTGCATCGGGTTTGTTCCAGCCGCTGGCCGCGACGCCCAGCCCCAGCAGGGCCAGCACACTGCCCAGCAGCAGCGGCATGAAGCCGGGCCCCATGCGGAACGCCGTCCCCACCTCGTAATTGAGCGCCTCGAGCGCGAAATAAGCCCCGGCCAGGACGAAGATGCCGCCCGACACGAGATCCTTTGTCGAAAAATTCGAAACCACCGCATCCTCCCCATTCTGGTGGAGCTACGTCCAGTAGCCCTCATGGTGAGCCTGTCGAACCACGAGGGCGTGGCTGGATGGTGCCACGACCTCGCCCTTCGACGGGCTCAGGGTGAGGTCTGTTGAGACCTCACCCCGCTTGCATCAATCAGCGTAAACGCCAGCAGCCTCGATCACCGCGCGCCACAGTTCGGTCTGGCTGGCCAGGGTCTGCGCCAGCGCGGCGGGCGTCGCTTCTTCGGCGGTCACCGGATGGGTGCCCAGTTCGCCAAAGCGGCTGATCACCGTCTCGTTGGCCAGGGCCGCCTGCAGCGATTTTTCCAACCGTTCGATGATGGCTGCATCGGTGCCGGCAGGGGCATAGAGCCCGTGCCACACGCCGATTTCGAGCGCCAGGCCGCCTTCCTTGGTGGTCGGCAGGTCAGGCAGGGCCTCGAGGCGGTTCAGGGAGGTCACCGCATAGGCCTTCACTTCGCCGGCCTTGATCTGGCTGGTCGTATTGGTCGTCTGGTCGCAGATCATGTCGATCTGGCCACCGATAATGTCGGTCATGGCCGGGCCGGCGCCCTGATAGGGAACCGTGGTCATCTGCGTATCGAGCGCATCCATCAGCAGCATGCCGCAGAGCTGGCTCGCCGAGCCGATGCCGGCATGGGCGTAGGTGACGTTCTCGCCATTGGCCCTGATGTAGTCCATCAGCTCGGCCAGCGTCGTCGGCTCGAAGTCCTTGCGGGCCACCAGCGTCATCGGCACCGAGGTGATCAGCCCAATCGGGGCAAAATCCTTGGCCGGATCATAGGGCAGGCTGCGATACAGCGTCGGCGCGGTCGACATGCCGATATGGTGCAGCAGCAGCGTATAGCCGTCGTTTGGCGCGGTCGCGACCTGGCCGGCACCCAGCGTGCCGCCGGCGCCGCCCACATTCTGCACCACGACCTGCTGGCCAAGATCCTGGCTCATCACTTCGGCAACCAGGCGCGCCACCGTGTCGGTCGGGCCGCCGGCCGAGAACGGCACCACCACGGTGATCGGCTTGGTCGGGTAGTCCTGTGCCAGTGCAGTGCCCGCAAAGGCGAGGCCAGCCAGCACGGCTGAAGTGGCCAGGGTGAGTACGGTCTTTTTCATTATTGGTCCTCCCAATTGCAAAGGGCGTCGGCTCCCTGCCTCGCAACTTGCGATGGCCCGCCTCGCATCTTGCGATGGCGCCGCCGCACCCATGCCGCCTTCTTTGCAAACGGCGTGCCAAGCCAAAAATGCAAGGCAGATATGCAGGTCGGCCAGCCTGTGTTAGCACAATGGGCAAGAAATTGCCGACGACCATCGGGTCGATTGGCAATTTCTTGCCAAAAGGAGATCGTGTGGCGACCCGTTTCGGCTTTCGCGACCTGCTGCATCGCCGCCAGTTGATCCTGGCGGGCGTGGCCATCGCCATTGTGCTTTTGACCGGTGGCGCCGCCTTCGAGATCGCCCTCAGCGGCGCCATTGCCAATGCCGGCCAGCAGGCCGACCGCCGGCTGTCGCTGTTCGACCGCACGCTCGAAGCCATCATCGAGCGCTTCCACTACCTGCCCTCATCCATCGCCCTGGCCGCCGAGGCTCGCGCCGTGCTTGCCGACCCCGCCGATCCGGACCTGCGCGAGGCCGCCAACGGCTTTCTCTCCCGCCTCAACGATACGGCCGGGGCCGGCGAGCTCTTCATCATGGATCCCATGGGCGCCGTGGTCGCCGCCTCCAACTGGTGGGCCTATGACAGTTTCGTCGGCGAGAACCTCGCCTATCGCCCCTATTTCGAGGAGGCGATGCGCGACGGCGATGCCCGCTTCTATGCCGTCGGCACGGTCACCGGGGTCGCCGGCTATTTCCTCGCCCGCCGTATCGATGGGCCCGATGGAGCCCTCGGCGTCGCCGTCACCAAGGTCAACCTGGGCGAGATCGAAGCCAATTGGTGGCGCTCGGGCGAGTTGATCGTCATTGTCGACAGCAACAATGTCGCCATTCTCTCCACCCGCCCCGATTGGCGCTACCGCCCGCTCGCTCTGCTCGAGGCCGGCGCCGCCGAGCGGATCGCCGCGCAGCGCCGCTATGGCACCTCCGCCGTGCTCGACACCCCGATCGCATCAGACATCTGGCCCTCGCGGGGCACCCAGTTTGCCTGGTTGGCCGGCCCCGATCCCGAGGCGTCGGGCATCGTCATCCTCGATGAACTGCGCCTCCCCACCCATCAGTGGCGCCTCATCTCCTTCACCCCGATCGGCCCGCTGTTCCGCGCCGCCTGGATAGCGGCCGCCGCCGCTGCCCTCGCCGTATCGGCGGTGCTGCTGATCGCCCTGCTGCTGGTGCAGCGCCAGCGCATCGTCGCCCAGCGTCTTGCCGAACATGACCGTCTCGAACAGCGCGTCGCCGAACGCACTGAGGACCTTCACGTCACCAACCAGGCCCTGCGCGACGAGATCGCCGAGCGCATCCGTGCCGAAAAGGCCGAGCGCGATGCCCAGCACGGGCTGGTGCAGGCCGCCAAGATGGCCAGCCTCGGCCAGGCCCTGGCCGGCGTGGCGCACGAGGTCAGCCAGCCCGTCGCCGCTCTCACCACCCACATTGCCAGCGCCAAGCTGGTCGCCGCCCAGCACGATGACGCCGATATCGGCCAGATCCTGTCCACCATGGACAAGGTGGTCGACCGCCTCTCGGCGCTTACCGGGCACCTGAAAACCTTCGCCCGCAAGGAGACCCGCGTCGAGATGGAGGCCGATCTGGCCTCCGTTATCACCAATGCGCTCGATCTGGTCGATCACAAGCTCAAGGCATCAGGCGTCGACGTCGAATATCGCCGCCATCGCGGCAAGCTGATGGTCTCGGGCAATCCCGTTCACCTCGAACAGGTGCTGATCAACCTCATCGCCAATGCCGCCGACGCCATGGAACAGAGCCCCGTCAGGGTGCTGTCCATCGGCCTGCGCCGGACCGACAGGAGTGTGGAAATTTCCGTCGCCGATACCGGCTCGGGCATCGAGGCCACCGAATTGGCCAATCTCTTCGACCCCTTCTACTCCACCAAGCAAGCCGGCCGCGGCCTGGGCCTGGGCCTCTCCATCTCCTACGGCCTCATCCGCGACATCGGCGGCGCTATCACGGTCGAAAGCCGCCCGGGCCAGGGGAGTACGTTCACGGTGCGCTTGCCGCTTGCGATGAATGAGGAATCCGCCGAATTGCCTATGACCGAAGCGCTCGTCACGGCGCCCCCTCGCCCCTCAGGGGAGAGGGTAGCGTCGCCGGGAGCGCAGCGACCAGGCAAAGCTGGGGTGAGGGGTGAAGGCCTCACGGCTCGAGCCGAGAGTCTGGGGGGGGGGGCCCCCCCCCCCCGGCGCGCCCCCCCCACCCCACCCCGCGGGG
>CBFGMY010000195.1:0-7647 GCA_965650055.1 uncultured Devosia sp. | reverse complement strand
TTTGTATGGTTTTGGGATCGCGCCGCTAAGACATCGTCAAGCACTTGCTGGCTTGGTGAAACCAACCAGCAAGGGCCCATTCATGAGCATTTCCGCTATCAACATCGCCGTCGGTGGCATGCAGCGCGCCGCTGACCGCTTCGAAGCCAGTGCCGGCAGGGTGGCCCGCTTCGGCACGGGTCTCGGCGACGACGTGGACCTCACCACTGAGATGGTCGACGTGATGATGGCCAAGACCGATTTCGAGGCCGCCACCAAGGTCGTCCGCGTCGCCGACAACATGACCGGCGCGCTGCTCGATATATTGGCTTAGGGTATCCGGATCGTCACCCTCAGCCTGAGCCGAGGGTTTCCTTTCTACTTCCGCCCACCGGACCGGATTGAGGTCAGGCCGAGTCGAAAGGGGTGATCCGCGAGAACCGGAGCGGAGCGTACTTCAGTACGTGAGCACCGGAAGCGCAGCGGATCACCGCTTGCAGGCCGGCATCACCTCAATCCTCGGGCGGCGCCGCCACCATGCCGAGCGCAGCCATGTAGAGCTCCAGAATCGCTTCCTGCTCCATGCGCTCATTGGCATCCTGCTTGCGGATGGCCACGATCTTGCGCAGGATCTTGGTGTCGAAGCCGTTGCCCTTGGCCTCGGCGTAGATTTCCTTGATATCGGCAGCGATCGCCGCCTTTTCTTCTTCCATGCGCTCGATACGCTCGATGAACGCCCGGAGCTGGTCCTGGGCAACGCTGTCTTCGACGGCCATGGCACTTCCTTTGAGTTTGCTGGCCCCGTTCAACCCCACCCGGACGCGTGGTTCAACCCCTTTGTCCACCAATCCACATGGCTTGGCCGATGCATGGCCGCAATTCCGTCAAATCGCCCCTTTTGCCATTGACCAATGCCTTACCATGGGCTCAAAGAAGGCACGTTTTTCCGATGTTTGCTGGCACCACATTGCATATCCCCCGTCTCGGCATGACCCTGATCGGCGCGATGCTCGCAAGCCTCGCCTTCTTCGCCACGCCCGCTCATGCCGACCTGCGCGTCTGCAACGAGAGCGCCAACCTGGTATCGGTGGCCCTGGGCTACCGCGCCGAGCGCGGCTGGATGAGCGAAGGTTGGTGGCAGACCCCGCCCGGCGATTGCCGCGTGCTCTACCAGGGCGACCTCGAGCGCCGCTTCTACTATCTGTTCGCGGTCGACGATATCGGTGGTGGCGCCTGGGACGGTTCGGTCTTCATGTGCACGCGCGACGAAACCTTCACGATATTCGGGGTTGAGGATTGCCTCGCCCGCGGCTATGAGCGCACCGGTTTCTTTGAAATCGACACCCAGAACCGCACCGACTGGACCCTGCAGCTCACCGAGAGCGCCACCGGCCCGGCCGTGGTGGGCCCGGTTGGTGGCGAAGACCTCGAAGATCCCACATTCCTTGTCGACCCTGACGACGTCACCACGGACGCTCCGCAGGACGACATAAATACGCAAGAAACGGACACGCAATGAGACGCATGAGACGCGCGAAGATCATCGCCACCCTCGGGCCCGCCAGCCACGAAGAAAAGATGATCGAGGAACTGGCCAAGGCCGGCGCGGACGTGTTCCGCATCAACATGAGCCACGCCAGCCACGAGGTCCTGCATCAGACCGTGGCCCGCATTCGCGCAGTCGAAAAGAAGCTCAACCACCCGCTTGGCATCCTGGTCGACCTGCAGGGCCCCAAGCTGCGCGTGTGGAAATTCGCCGAAGGCTCGGTCAACCTCGTTGCCGGCCAGAAGTTCATCCTCGACAGCGACAAGAACGACACCGGCAATGCCGAACGCGTCTACCTGCCGCATCCTGAAATCATCGAGAGCGTCTCGGTGGGTGACCGCCTGCTGCTCGACGACGGCAAGCTCGCCCTCAAGGCCACCAAGGTCGGCGGCGGCGCCATCGAGACCGAAGTCATCTATGGCGGCAAGCTGAGCGACAAGAAGGGCGTCTCCCTCCCCGATACGCTGCTGCCGACCGGCGCGCTGACCGAGAAGGACCACGCCGATCTGCTCGAAGGCCTCAAGGCCGAAGCCGACTGGATCGCCCTCAGCTTCGTGCAGCGCCCCGAAGACATCATCGATGTCCGCAAGATCGTCCAGGGTCGTGCCGGCGTCATGGCCAAGATCGAAAAGCCCCAGGCCATCGATCGTCTCGAAGAAATCATCAAGCTGTGCGACGCCATCATGGTGGCGCGCGGTGACCTGGGCGTCGAACTGCCGCTCGAAACCGTGCCGGGCCTGCAGAAGCGCATGATCCGTATGGCGCGCCGCTACGGCAAGCCGGTGGTCGTCGCCACCCAGATGCTCGAATCCATGATCACGGCGCCGGTCCCCACCCGTGCCGAAGTCTCGGACGTCTCGATCGCCGTGTTCGAAGGCGCCGACGCCATCATGCTCTCGGCCGAGTCCGCCTCGGGCCAGTATCCCGTCGAAGCCGTCGCCACCATGAACAAGGTGGCCGTTGCCGTCGAAGGCGATGCCAACTACCGCGGCATCATCCGCGCTGCCCAGACCGAGCCGGAAGCCACTGCCGCCGACGCCATCTCGGCCGCGACGCGCCAGGTTGCCGAAACCCTCGACCTGGCGGCCATCGTCACCTACACCGCCTCGGGCTCCACCGGCATCCGCGCCGCCCGCGAGCGGCCCAGCAAGCCCATCATCGTGCTGTCGCCCAACCAGCGTACCATCCGCCGCATGTCGGTCGTCTGGGGCGTCCATTGCGTGCAGACCGAAGATGCGGTCTCGCTCGAAGACATGGTCGATCGCGCCTGCGTCATCGCCTACCAGGAGGGCTTTGCCCGCCCCGGCGACCGCATCGCCATCACCGCCGGCATCCCGCTGGGCACGCCCGGCGCCACCAACATGCTGCGCATCGCCTTCGTCCGCCAGGACGGCGCCGGCTCCAGCTGATCGTCCGACACACGTACCAAAAACGGTAAAGGCCCGCGAAAGCGGGCCTTTTTCGTTGCACCGGCAGATCGGATCGACCACGGCCGCCGACCTTCGCACCGGGTGAGAGCGATCTCGTCCCTTCCTAATGGGTGTCTTGTGAGGGCTCCAGGGCCCTCTGTATTGTTGGCGCAATCTGATCCATTGCCGATGCCAACCAACCGGCCAGGTTGTCCGGCAACGTGTCGTGAATCCACACAAGCCGGCTCCGGCCCTCGCCCTCCGCAAACACCTGCATCGAGGTGTTGTCGTGTACGACCTCGTCTCCGACCCACCCCCAGACAATTCGCCGTGTTTGCTCATCGCGAGCGATAAGCCGCTCCTTGGCGACAGTGCCGTCGGCAAAGGTCAAAGTCCGAACGCCGGAGCCGTCCACTTCACAGGCCGTGAACACGCCTGGCACCCCCTTGAGCGGGCCGTTCGCGAAATCGCCGTGAACCGCCCAAACCGTCTCCGGCGTCGCGTTGATGATGATCTCTCTCACTACAGATGCCATGGTAATCCCCTAAACATGTAGACAGGTCTGTCTACATGTTGACTAAAGACAGACCTGTCTGTAGATGTCAACTATGACAACCAACGACCCCCCCCGCGCCGGTGCGAGCGCCGCGCGCCAGCGCATCCTCAGTACGGCCACTCGGCTCTTCTATTCGGAGGGGGTGCATACAATCGGGATCGATCGCATTATTGCCAAGGCCGAGGTGGCCAAAGCGACTTTCTACAATCACTTCCCGTCCAAGGACGATTTGGTTCGTTGCTATGTAGAAGAGCAAGATCGCATAGGCCGCGCATCGCTTGGCGCCTTGGCGAAGGGAGCGCCGCGCGACAGCCTATTCGCGCTTTTCGATACGATTGGGGAAGCCGCTACCCAACCGGGCTATCGCGGTTGCCCCTTCTTGAACGCGGCAGCGGAGTACCCCGACCCGACCACGCCCGTGCGGCAGGCCATAGACGCTCACCGTCGCTGGCACCGTGATTTGCTGCGCCGGCTATTGGCCGAGGCCGGTCACTCAGATCCGGACGTTGGGTCGAACATACTCCTTGCTATATGGGACGGACTGATGGTGTCAGGTCATGTCGACGATCCCGGCCGCATACGCGTGCTCGCCCGTCAGGCGTTAGCCGGTGTGATCGGCGTGGAGTAGGCCTACGCCTCCATCAGACTTTTCAGCACCAGCAGGTCCGATTCCATCCACTCTTCCTCCGAGGCAAACATCGCGTCCGAGACCAGCGGCTGTTGCACCGACGTATGGGTCAATACAGTCCCCGCGCCATTGCGGATCACCCGCACGAAGGCGGCATGGATCACCTGCGGCCCCATCTGCATGCGATAGTCCAGCACGAGGAACGGATTGGGCGCGGTGAAATGCACCACCACGGTGCCGCGCGGACCATCATAGGCCCAGCTATGGGGCCCCGCCTTGGGTTCGGGACGCCCATTCTGCACCAGGGTCCAGCGCGCCAGATTGGCGGGGTCGACCAGGAACTTGTAGACATCATCGGGCGGGCGGGCGATCTCGACCGTTAGCGTTCGGGCCTTGAGCAACCGTGCACCTCTTACTCAGCGGCCGGCACAGTTGCGCAATTATCCTGTATTATCAAGAGCTTCGCAGTCCAATATTCGACGTGGCTATCGGCGCCACGACTCCAGCAGCGTCTTGAGCGTCAGAAAGTCGGTGGTGATCCACTCGATGGCCGAAGCGAACGCTTCGTCGTCCATGCCGGGTCGCTGATAGAAGGTGAACGTCAGCTCGGTCCCCTCCTCATTGGGCGTCACCCGCATAGGCATCCAAAGCAGCTCCTCGCCCGGCATGAACATGGCATGATCGAGCACGCCGAACGAGTTTTCCGGGGTGAAGCGGAAGTGACGCGTACCCCCGGCATTGGTCATGCCCTCCCAGTCGCCATTGCCGAGCGGCCGATAGGTGTGCTTGTCCAGCGCCGCCCATTCGCCATAGTTCCGCGGCTCGGCGAGAAAGCGGTAAGTCGCCTGGTAGGGGTAGTTGATAGACACCGAAATCGTATGCGAACGCCGCATCGGTCCTGTCTCCAGCAACGCCTGATTGCAGAAAAACAAAAGCCCGCTTTCGCGGGCTTAAGTCAACAGCTCAGAGATCAGATCGCCTCAGCCCTGACGGGCCTTGAAGCGCTTGTCCACCTTGTTGATGATGTAAACCCGGCCGCGACGGCGGACGAGCTTGTTCGCGCGGTGGCGAGTCATCAGCGCCTTCAGCGAGTTACGGACTTTCATCGGTCTATCCTCAGTCAAACAAAATGGGCGCCTGCGCGCCCGGAAACTTGGGGGCATACATAGGGAAGTTGACCTTGCCTGTCAACGCAGGAGAACCAGGCTTTTTACCCCGGCGCCACGCTTTCCCACATTGGCATTGCCGCCGGCCATTAACGGCTCATACGCAAAGCCGGGCTAATGTAACAGGCTCCCAAACCATCAAATGCAGCGAACCGTCATGGCCATCGAGGAAATCACCAAGCGCGGCGTTCTGGTTGCTGACTCCTCCCCCCATATGGCCTCGCTGGTCACCGTGATGCTGCGCAGCCTGGGCCGCAAGGATATCCGGGAAGCCTATGACGCCAGCCGGGCTCTGCTCGAAGTTCGCCGCCGCGCCTTTGATGTCATCATCATCGACGATGCCCTCGACGGCATGGACGGCGTGGCATTCACGCGCAAACTTCGGGCCATGACCGACTGCCAGAACCGCCTGGCCCCCGTCATCATGATGAGCGCGGCGCCCGACGCCAAGCGGATCGCCGACGCCCGCGATGCCGGCGTCACCGAATTCCTGCGCAAGCCTTTTGCCGCCAACCACCTGCAGACCCGCCTCACCAGCATCGAGACCAATCCGCGCGGCTTTATCGAGGCCGCCGAATATACCGGCCCCGACCGCCGCCGGAAGGTCGTCGACGTGGGCGAAAACGATCGCCGGGAAGGCGAGCCGAAAGCTGGGTAGCTTTCCCTGGAGGTAATCCTCCAACGCCTGATAGCAGAGCGGCCACTTCGGTGGCTCCCACCACCCCACCCTCAATCCCTCCCCCTCAAGAGGAGGGAGGCGACAGATCAATTTGCAAGGTTTGTCTCTGTCCCCGCAACCGCCGGACAGGCTTCCCTCCCCCTTGTGGGGAGGGAGTGAGGGTGGGGGTCGGTCCCAGGCTCGGAGCCAAAGAAAAAGCCCGCCGAAGCGGGCCTTTGCATGCCTAAACCCCCAATATCGCTTCCTGCGGCACTTCGATCTCGCGCCAGCGATGGCAGGCGACGAGCCGGCCGTCTTCGATCCGCTCCAGCGGTGGGCGCGTCTCGGCGCAGAATGGCTTGGCAAACCGGCAGCGCGTCCGGAAAGTGCAGCCCGAAGGCGGATTGATCGGCGAGGGAATTTCGCCCCGGAGGGCATCGATATTGCGCTGTCGCGCCAATCGCGGATCGGGAATCGGCACCGCCGTCAGCAGCGCCCGCGTATAGGGATGCTTCGGGTCCTCGTAGATCTCGTCGCCCGTTGCCAGTTCGACGATGCGCCCCAGATAGAGCACGAGGATACGGTCCGATACGTGCCGCACGACCGACAGATTGTGCGAGATGAAGATCAGCGTCAGCCCGAACTCATCCTTGAGTTCGGCGAGCAGGTTGAGGATCTGCGCCTGGATCGACACGTCGAGCGCCGAAACCGGCTCGTCGCAGACGATCAGCTTGGGCTCGGTGATCAGCGCGCGGGCAATGCCGATGCGCTGCGCCTGCCCGCCGGAAAACTCGTGCGGATAGCGGTTGATCATCTCGGGCAGCAGACCCACCGCCTCCATGGTCTTGAGCACGCGGGCGCGCCGCTCGTCCTTGTTGAGCTCCGGGCGCAGCGTGCGCAGCGGATCGGCGATGATCTCGCCCACCGTCATGCGCGGGTTGAGCGAGGCCAGCGGGTCCTGGAAAATGATCTGCAGGTCCGCGCGCCGCTGGCGCATCTCCTCGGCCGGCAGCTTGGTCAGGTCCTGCCCCAGCCACAGCACCTTGCCTTCATCCGGCGCCAGCAATTGCAGGATGCAGCGGCCCAGCGTGGACTTGCCACAGCCGCTCTCGCCCACAATACCCAGCGTCTCGCCCTGGCGAATGGTGAAGTTGATGTCCGAGAGCGCCGTCAGCGTCAGCCGCCGGCTCAACAGGCCGCCTGATATCGAGAAGGTCTTCTTGAGATCCTTGATCTCGAGCAGATTGATCGGGGTCTGGTCCATCAGGCGACCTTTCCATAGGCCATGGGGCCTTCATAATGGCAGGCCTTCTCACGGCCATTGCCGGTATCGGCCAGCGGCGGCCGTTCGACCAGGCACCGGTCAAAGGCAAAGGCGCAACGGGGATTGAAAGAACAGCCCTTGGGCAGGTGTTCGAGGCTCGGCGGCAGCCCCTGGATCGGGTCGAGCCGCTCGGCCCGCTTGGCGATATGCGGCGTCGAATGTAGCAGGCCCAGCGTATAGGGGTGGCGCGGATCGTAGAACAGGTCGTCGACCGTGCCCTTTTCCACCGCCCGGCCGCCATACATCACCATCATGCGATCAGCGACGCCGGCCACCACGCCCAGGTCGTGGGTGATCAGCACCAGCGACGTCCCGAAGTCGTCGGTCAGCGTCTTGAACAGCTCCAGCATCTGCGCCTGCACCGTCACGTCGAGCGCCGTC
>CBFGMY010000194.1:0-7694 GCA_965650055.1 uncultured Devosia sp. | reverse complement strand
TTCGCCTTTGGCGCGGCCATGACCGGCGCCGAGCTCGGCAAGAAACTTGTGGCACAGATGGGACGGTAGGCCTCTCACCTCTCCCTTGGGGGAGAGGTAAGAAAGCCTCAGGCGTGCCCCGCATCCGGGCTCAGCGTCGCCCTGGTAATGTGAAGACTGGCCAGCGCCGCGTCGTAGCGCTGCTGCACCGGGGTCTCGAACACCAGTTCTCGATTGAACGGTGCAGTCAGCCAGCCATTATTGCCGATCTCGTCCTCAAGTTGACCGGCGCTCCAGCCACAGCAGCCGAGCACGAACAGCGACGAGCGCGGCGCGGGCCCAAAGGCCATGGCTTTGAGCACATCCACCGTGGCCGTCAGCGAGACCCCCGGCGTCACCGGATAGGTATTGCCACTGCTGTAGTCGGACGAATGCAGCACAAAGCCGCGCCCCTTCTCCACCGGCCCGCCGCGCATCACCGCACGTTGCCGGATCGAATCTGGCAGGCGAATGACAGCGTCCGGATCGCCTAGGTCGAGCTCGTCCAGGATATCGGCAAAGCGGAGGTTGGCCAGTTCGTGATTGACCACCAGACCCATGGCCCCCTCTTCGCCATGACCCACGAGCAGGATCACGCTTTCGGCGAAGCGTTCGTCGCCCATGTCGGGCATTGCGACCAGGAATTGTCCTTCGAGTGTGTTCATGGCCCGATTGTAGGCATCGTGGGCGGACCTGCCAAGTTACGGTTGTCCCGCGCCCGGTTCACGAAGGCATGATGGGCCGTCAGCTATTTCTAAACCCGATCCTGCGCTAATGCCTTTCCCCATGCGTCCGATTGTACTCGCCACCCTCGCCTTTGCGCTGCTTGCCGCCCCCGCCGGGGCGGGTGAGACGGCTTGGCAGGAGGTCGCTCCCGGTGTGAAGCTGCGCCTGATCAGCACTGGGCAGATCAAGGCCAATGGCACCACGCTGGTCGGCCTCGAGATCGATATGCCCGAGACCAGCAAGACCTATTGGCGCGTGCCGGGCGACACCGGCTTTGTGACCGAACTGGATTTTGCCGGCTCGACCGGCGTGCTTGGCCACCAGATCCTCTGGCCTTATCCGACCCGCCACGAGACGGCGGAGTATCTCGATTACGCCTATTTCGGCCCCACCGTGCTGCCTGTGGAACTGAGGGTGGAGCCGGGCGCGGCCCAGGTGGAACTCAGCGCCGTACTTGGCGTCTGCTCGGACATCTGCGTCCCGGCGCAAGCCCGTTTTTCCCTTCTACTCACCGATACTGAACCCGATCGCCCCAATGGCCTGCGCATCCGCCAGGCGCTAGCCACCACGCCGATGGCGTGGCAGGGCGACCCGCAGCCGATCGGCAATGTCGAGCTGTGGCTGGATGCCGAAATGCTGGCGGTCCATGTCGGTGACCCCGAGCTCGATCCGGCCTCGTTGATCGCGGCCACCGACAGCGGGGAACCGCTGTTCGGCACGCCGCAAAAAAGCCCGGAACCGAACCTAGTGCTCATCCCCATCCTGGGCAAAGCCGATGAATTGGCCTTGGAAAATCAGGCCATCCGGCTCACATTCCTGACGGGCATGGGAGCCTTCGAGGTCGAGCGCACTGTCAAGGTGCCGGTGACCGACTGAGCGGTGCGAGGGGGAAAGGGGCATTAGGCCTTGTCGGCGGCGCTAAAGCCGCTTATCCCGATTGCACTTAAGACCGAGGACTGGCCGCCAGCAGGTGGCCGATTGCATGGGGCATATCCGTTTATGATCGATCGCGGCAGTCCGGTCCCGTCCGTGCGGGTCAAACTCATCGGCGCCGACGGCGCCACGGACACAACCAGCGACGCCGTTCTCGGCAATGGTCTTGTGGTCCTGTTCGCTGTCCCGGGTGCATTCACGCCCACCTGCCACGTCAACCACCTGCCTGGCTTTCTGGCCAACGAGGCCAAGTTGAAGGCTGCCGGCATTGATCGGATCGTTTGCGCCTCGGTCAACGATCATCATGTGATGAAGGCATGGGCTGAGACATCCGGTGCCCTCGGCCACATCGATTTCATCGCCGACGGCAATGCCGATCTGGCAGAGGCGCTCGGGCTGGCAAAGGATTTTTCCGGCTCCGGCATGGGTAAGCGTTTCGCACGCTCGGCCCTGCTGATCCGCGATGGCGTCATCGATGCCGTATTTGTCGAGGATGCGCCAGGCGTCAATGCCAGTGGCGCGCCAGCCATCCTCATGGCGCTCGAAGTCGCCAGAAGCTAGTGTTTGCGTCAGGAGATCGCCCAATGAACCAGCCCTTTTCCCTGATGCTGCGCCTGTCGGCTGCCTGCGCCACCGCAACGCTGCTGGCGGCGTGCTCGATGGGCGGCCTGTTCGGCGGCGGCAATGCGGCGCAGAACCAGCAATTGCAGAACGCTACGGCGACTCCCGCGGCGGTGGCCCAGGCGCAGACCAGCGCACTGCCTGCGATTGCCACGGAATGCCCCCCGATCCGCATCCGGCCCGGCAGCGAGGCAATGTTCTATTATGGCGGCGGCCGCACAGGCGATGCCAAGGCCCTGCAGTATCAGGGCGTCATCGATGAAACGTCCCGCAATTGCGTGGTGTCCAACGGCCTGATCACAGTCAATATGGGCGTCGTCGGCCGCGTGCTGCTTGGCCCCGCCGGCAACCAGACCAGCGTCAATGCCCCCATCCGCTTTGCGGTCGAGCGTGACGGACAGGCGGTATTCTCCGAGAAATACACCATGCCTGTGACCATCGCCGCGCCGGCCCGCTCGGCCGAATTCGTCAAGGTCATCGAGAACGTCGCCATCCCCTATCTGGGCGGCGAAGAGATCACCATTTGGGTTGGCTTCGACACGCGCGGCTAACGAGCGCCAGAACTTGAAATTGAAAAGCCCGCGGCCAAGTCCGCGGGCTTTTTTCTTCTCCCCATCGGGGAGAAGGTGGCGCGCAGCGCCGGATGAGGGGGCGCTGGGTTAGCCAAGCGTGTTGTGGCTGTCCAAGCCTCCCCCTCACCGACTCGGCTTCGCCGAGCCACCTCTCCCCGATGGGGAGAGGAACAGAAGGATAGCCCGGCGCCTACTCCGCCGCCTTAAGCGTCTCCGCCACCCGTTCCCACTTGAGGATCGGCGAACGCGCCGCACGGGTCTCATCCAGGCGCCGGCGCGGCGCCTTGAGCGGAGCTGATGTAAACCGCTCCTTGTTCCCCGCCTTGGCATCGGCAGCGAGTTCTTCCATCACGTCACAGAAATGGTCGAGCGTCTGCTTGCTCTCGCTTTCGGTCGGCTCGATCAACATGGCGCCATGCACCACCAGCGGAAAATACATGGTCATGGGGTGGAAGCCCTCGTCGATCAGCGCCTTGGCGAAGTCGAGCGTGGTGATGCCTGTGCCGGCGAGGAAGCTGTCATCGAACAGCGCCTCGTGCATGGTTGGATAGTCGCCGAACGGCACCGAGAAGGCATGGGCGAGCCGCGCCTTGATGTAGTTGGCATTGAGTACCGCATCCTGCGCCGCCTGGGCCAAGCCATCGCCGCCATGGCTCAGCATGTAGGTCAGGGCGCGCACATACATGCCCATCTGGCCCTGGAACGCCGTGACGCGGCCCAGCGCGTCGCCTTCCATATGCTCGACCAGCTCCAGCCCGTTGCCGCCCTTGCGCACGAACGGCACGGGCGCGAAGGGCGCCAGCGCTGCCGACAGCACCACCGGGCCTGCACCCGGGCCACCGCCGCCATGCGGCGTCGAGAAGGTCTTGTGCAGGTTGATATGCATGGCGTCGATTCCGAGATCCCCCGGCCGCACCACGCCCATGATGGCGTTGAAATTGGCGCCGTCGCAGTAGAAGAACGCGCCGGCCCCATGCACGGCTTCGGCGATTTCAATGACCTGGGGTTCAAAGAGGCCACAGGTATTGGGGTTGGTCAGCATGATCGCCGCCACGTCAGACGACAGCGCATCCTTGACCGCCTGCACGTCCACGGTGCCGTCCTCGCGAGCCGGGATCGGCTTCACGGTGTAGCCCAGGAAGGCGGCGGTGGCCGGGTTGGTGCCATGGGCACTCTCGGGTACCAGCACGATCGTGCGGTGGCCCTGGCCGGCAGCATCCTGCGCGGCCTTGATCGCCATCATGCCCAAGAGCTCACCATGCGAGCCGGCCTTGGGCGTCAGCGCCACGGCGGCGGTATTGGTGAGCGTCATGAGCCAGTGGCTGAGCTGGTTCATCAGCTCGAGCGCACCCTGCACGGTCGAGACCGGCTGCAGCGGGTGAATGTCGGCAAAGCCGGGCAGGCGGGCCATCTTCTCGTTGAGGCGCGGATTGTGCTTCATCGTGCACGAGCCGAGCGGATACATGCCGCTGTCGATCGAGTGGTTGAGCCGGCTGAGGCGCACATAGTGGCGCATCGCCTCGGGCTCGGTGAGGCCAGCCAGATCGAGCGGCATTTGGCGTTCGAAGCCGCCGAGGCGGCTGGTGGAAATCTCCACGTCGGGCAGGTCGACGCCCGAATGCTCGGTATCGCCGATCTCGAACAGCAGCGGTTCGTTCGGCAGCAATGCCGAGCCCGAGGTAGAGGCGAAGGCGGAGCCCACGCTGCCGACGCCGGACGGGCGGCCCTGATTGTTCATGCTCATTGCAGTTCCTCCGAAAGGGCGGCGCAGAGCGCGGCAATATCGGCATCGGTGGTGAGTTCGGTGGCGGCCAGAACGATCAGGTTAGCCACCGACGCATCCGTCGGCTCGAGGCGGCTCACCGGCACACCGGCCAGAATGCCGCGCTTGGCGAGCCGTTCGATCAAGTCCGCGGCCGGTTGCGAGGTGCGGATGGTCATCTCGTTGAAGAACGTCTTGTTGAGCACTTCCACACCGGGCACCGCCGTCAGCGCATCAGCCAGCTTGCAGGCATTGGCGTGGTTGAGCCGCGCCAGGCGGGTGAAGCCGGCTTCGCCGAGCAGACCCATGTGGATCGAGAAGGCGAGGGCACAGAGGCCCGAATTGGTGCAGATGTTCGATGTCGCCTTCTCGCGGCGGATATGCTGCTCGCGGGTCGACAGCGTCAGCACGAAGCCGCGCTGGCCCTCGGCATCGACGGTTTCGCCACAGAGGCGGCCGGGCATCTGCCGGATGAACTCTTTCCGCGTCGCCATCAGGCCGAGATAGGGCCCGCCAAAGTTCAACGCATTGCCGATCGACTGGCCTTCGGCCACGACGATATCGGCGCCTAGCGCTCCGGGGGCTTCGAGCAGGCCCAGTGACACGACTTCGGTGATGACCACGATCAGCAGCGCGCCCTTGGCATGGGCGGCGTCGGCCGCCACCTTCATGTTGCGCAGGTGGCCGTAGAAGTCCGGCGTCTGGATGACGATGGCCGCGGTCTGCTCGTCGATATGATCGAGAATATCGCCCTGACCTTCCGGCGAGGCCGAAAGGCATTCGAGATCGGCATCGTCCTTGAGGTAGGCCTTCACCACGTCGCGGTAATGCGGGTGGAGGCCACCCGATAGCACGATCTTGTTGCGCTTGGTGAGGCGGCGCGCCATCAGCACGGCTTCGGCAGTGCCGGTCGAGCCGTCATAAAGCGAGGCGTTGGCGACATCCATTCCGGTAAGCTTTGCCACCTGGGTCTGGAACTCGAACAGCATCTGCAGGGTACCCTGCGAGATTTCCGGCTGGTAGGGCGTATAGGCGGTGAGCCATTCCGAGCGCTGGATCAGGTGGTCGACCGTGGCCGGCACATGGTGGCGATAGGCGCCGGCGCCGACGAAGAACGGACCATCGGCGCCCGCGCGGTTCTTGCCAGCCAGCGCCCGCATATGCGCCTCGACCAGGAATTCGGGGCTATGGGCGGGCAGGCCGAGATCGAAGCTCTTGAGCGCCTTGGCGGGAACGGCACTGAACAGGGCATCGATATTGTCAGCGCCGATAGTGCCGAGCATCTCGGCGCGTTCGTGTTCGGAGTGGGGAAGATAGCGCATGTTTGTCCGTTACTTGGTCAGGTCGGCATAGGCCGCATCATCGAGGAGGCCATCGATCTCGCCGGCATCTGATATGGCGATCTTGTAGATCCAGCCGCCCGCCGTCGGGTCGGAGTTGATGAGGCCCGGCTCGCCCGAGAGCGCATCGTTGACCTCGGTCACGGTGCCCGAAACCGGGGCGTAGATTTCCGAGGCGGCCTTGACGGATTCGACCACAGCGGCCTCGTCGCCCTTCTTGAGCACCTTGCCGACGGCAGGCAGCTCGACAAAGACGATGTCGCCCAGCGCTTCCTGGGCATAGGGCGTGATGCCGACAATGCCGGTCGAGCCCTCGACGCGGATATATTCGTGGTCAGGGGTGAACTTGGTGGTCATGGTTGGCCTCTCAACTGGCTTTGGCTTTGCGGAAATAACGATGCGGTACGAAGGGTGTGCTGGTGACTTCGGCGGGTTGCAGGCGCCCCCGCACCGAGACCTGCAATTTGGTGCCGGGCGCGGCATGGGCCGGCGGCACGAAGCCAAGGGCGATGGCACGGGCCAGACTGGGGGCAAAGCCGCCGCTGGTCACCCGGCCGATCACGGCGCCGCTGTCGTCCAGGATTTCGGCGCCTTCGCGGGCCGGTGCACCTTCGACGAACAGGCCGACGCGAATCCGCGCCAGATCGCCGGCGAATTCCTTGATGATGCGCGACGCGCCGGGAAAGTCCGCGGCCTCCCGGCGGCGCTTGGAGACGGCGAAGTTGAGGCCGGCTTCGGTCGGTGAGACGGTTTCGTCGAGGTCGTGGCCGTAGAGCGGCAGTCCGGCTTCGAGACGCAGCGAGTCGCGCGCGCCCAGGCCAATTGGCTTCACGCGCTCGTCGGCAAGCAGGGCGTCCCAGAGCTGCACGGCCTTTTCGACCGAGCAGAGTATTTCGCACCCATCTTCGCCGGTATAGCCGGAGCGGGCGATGATCAGCTTGCTGCCGTTCCAGTCGAATGGACCATACTGCATGAAGCTGAGGTCACTGACGCCCGGCACGATGGTTTCGAGCACGGCCACGGCCTCCGGTCCTTGCAGGGCCAACAGGGCACCATCGTCGGCGCGGGTCAGTTTGGCCTTGTCGCCGGCGGCACTGGCGATGATGGCGAAGTCATTGTCCTTGGTGCCGGCATTGACGACGATGTAGAGGGAGCCGGGGAACAGCGGCGAACGGCCGATCATCAGGTCGTCGATGGCACCGCCGCTCTCGTTGAGCAGCAGCGTATAGCGGACCTGGCCTGGCTTCAGACTCTTGATATCACCGCAGACCAGCGGTTCGACCAGGGCAGCAACCGCAGCGTGATCGGCTTCGGCATCGCCGCTTGGGCTGGTGAGGGTGAGGAAGCTCGGACCCATATGCGAAACGTCGAACAGGCCCGCATGCTCGCGGGTCCATTTGTGCTCGGCAATGATGCCGCTGGGATATTGCACCGGCAGTGAATAGCCACCGAACGGCACCATGCGCCCGCCAAGCGCAACATGACCCGCATCGAGCGGAACGGTCTTGAGAGAAGTTTCAGGCTCTGACACGCGGAATCTCCGACAATAGGGCACGAAGAGCGCCCATTGACGGACGCCGTACATGCCCCCTCTGTCCCGCGGACCTGAGAGATTCCCGACCGCCTATGGGTCAGTTGCTCCTTCGGTGAGGCGTTGTGCGCCTGCTTTCCAGAGTTGTCGGCTGACACGCGGTCCTTTTGCCTGAGAGTTTCCGGGGCGGT
>CBFGMY010000193.1:0-7706 GCA_965650055.1 uncultured Devosia sp. | reverse complement strand
CTTGCCCGAGGGTGTCCGATGATCCTCTCCGCCCTCTCGCCACTGTTGCGCATTCCGGCCTTGTCGGGCCTGACCCGCGAAGCGCTGCTCAAGATGGATCCTGAAACGGCGCATGGCGCGACCATCACCGCTCTTCGCCTGGGCCTGGCTCCCGAGCAGAGCCACCCCGACGGCGCCGAGCTGCGCACCACCTTGTGCGGTCTCGAACTGACCAACCCGGTCGGCATGGCAGCCGGTTTCGACAAGAATGCCGAAGTGGCGCGTCCGCTGGCTCTCATGGGCTTTGGCATGGTCGAGATCGGCACCGTTACGCCACGCCCGCAGGTCGGCAATCCCAAGCCGCGCCTGTTTCGCGTCGGGGCGGCCGAAGGCGTCATCAACCGCATGGGGTTCAACAATGAAGGGCACGAAGCGGCCTTCGCGCGTCTCAAGGGTCAGCGCGTACCGGCGGCGTTGGGCGTCAATATCGGCGCCAACAAGGACAGCAACGACTTCGTCGCCGATTACGTGCTGGGGGTGAAGCGCTTCGCGGACCTGGCGGACTACCTGACCGTTAATGTCTCCTCCCCCAACACGCCCGGCCTGCGCAATCTCCAGGCCGATGAGGCCCTGCGCCGCCTTCTGGGCGAGGTCCTGACCGCCCGGGCCAAGGCCAAGACCCGCGTCCCGGTCTTCCTCAAGATCGCCCCCGATCTCGATGAGGCCGCACTTGACGCCATTGCCGCGGTGGTTCTGGCGACCGATCTTGACGGCCTGATCATCTCCAACACCACCATCACCCGCGATGCGGTGGCCGGCATGGAGAATGCGACCGAAACCGGTGGCCTGTCCGGCAAGCCGCTGTTCGACCTCTCCACCCAGCGCCTGGCGCAGATGCGTCAGCGCGTCGGCACCCTGCCCATTATCGGTGTGGGTGGTATCCACTCGCCGCAATCGGCGCTCGCCAAGATCGAAGCCGGCGCCAATGCCATCCAGCTCTATTCGGCCATGGTGTTTGGTGGCTTGGATCTGCTCGACAGGCTCAAGCGGGGCCTGGTGGCCGCAGTGCGCGCCGAGGGCAAGACCAATATCGGGCAACTGGTGGGCACGAAGACCGCCGACTGGGCGGCGGGCAAGACGACAGTCTCGCAGTAGACCTCATCCTGAGCCTGTCGAAGGGACGAGGTCGTGGCGCTATGGGTGAGCCGACCTCGTGGTTCGACAAGCTCACCATGAGGTCTCAGAAGCTAAGCCTTCGCCGCGCCGATCGAGAACAGCGCCTCGAACTGGCCGTCCTCGATCCGTGCCGCCGCGATCACGGCCTGGGTGCGGCTGTCGACATCCAGCTTCTGCAGGATCGCCGAGACATGCGCCTTGACCGTGGCCTCCGAGATGGTGAGCTCATAGGCGATCTGCTTGTTCATCAGGCCATCGCTGAGCATCATCAGCACCCGCACCTGCTGCGGCGTCAGCGTCGATAGCCGGCGCATCAGCGCGGTGTGACTGTCATCGCCGTCAAGCGTGGTCCCGTCGGGCACGAAAACCTCACCCGACAGCACCGTCTCGATGGCGCGGCGAATTTCGGTCGGGCCCACCGACTTGTGCAGATATCCGGCCGCGCCCAGCTCGAATGCCCGCCGGATCACCGTGTTGTCCTCGACCGCCGAGATGATCATCACCGGGATATCGGGATACTGCGCGCGCAGCAGCAGTAGCCCCGAAAAGCCCCGCACGCCCGGCATGTTGAGATCGAGCAGCACGAGGTCGCAGTCGCGGTCGGCGTCGAGCGCCGCGCTGAGGCCGTTGAGATCGCCGGCCTCCTCGACGCTGACGGTCGCGTCCCCGCCAGACAGCGTTTGCCGCAGCGCCGCCCGGAACAGGGGATGATCGTCGACGATGATGATACGGCGGCGGGTCATGCGAGACGACTCCTCGGAGAAGCAACAAGCGCTAGCGCGGATCGGGCGACTTCACAATGCTACGAAATAGGGTGTTTCAGCCCATGGCTCTCGCAAATTGCGGCAATACTTAACGGGTTCTTTACCATGTTTTCCCAAGAGTGACGGCTATGCCTTCGTGCTGAATTGCGCGGAGTCCGTCTTTTCATGACAGGGACAAATCATGGCCCGCGCCTATCAACCCACGGAAATGTCCGACCCGGCCGCGGAACCGCAGGCCGGCGAATGGCAGGCCCTGCGCGGCGAACTGGTTGCCCTGCTCGATCAGGTGGAAGGGCGCTATGCCCAACAGGAGCCTGAAGAACCGGCACTGTCGGGTCTCGCCCGACGGGTGCGCAATCTGCGCGATCAGGTGGTCGGCCCCGAGCCGGCGGTGCGCCGCCGCGAAGCCCTGCGCACGGTCAAGCGTGCAGTCGACCGCTTCAGCGAACGCGACGACCTGGGTCAATTCCACGCCGACCAGGACGAGCTGACCAGCGCCATTGCCGAGATTCGCGGGCGGCAGATGTCCGCCCCGGCCGCTGCCCTTGGCCGCCGGCCCCGGGACATGCCTGAATTCCGCGAGCTGAGTTCGCTGGTTGGCGGGCTCTCGGGCCGCCTCGAGCGCCTTGAAGGCGAGCTCAAGTCGCAACGCTCGGGCAATGGCAGCGTGCGCGAAGTCGCCGCGCAGGTCGAACAGCTGACCCATGTGGTCGAATTGCTGGCGGGCGCGGTTGGCGAGACCGGTCAGGTCAAGCGCCTCGAAGCCCAGATTGGCGCCCTGGCCAGTCTCATCGAAAGCGGCCCGCGCGTCGACCTTTCGGCTATCAACAACCGGCTCGATGACGTATCGGCGACGGTGGGCAAGCTGGCCGAATTGCAGGCCCAGCAGATGGAGCGCGAGATCGCGCGCGAAGAACGCAAGGCCGAACCCGACAAGGGCGCGGCCGCCCTGGCGCCGGCCATGCACGCCATCGAAAAGGGCGTCCGCAACGTCTACGATCGTATCGACGCGATCGAAAAGAACGTCGCTCTGTCATCGGGCGACTTCGAGCGCCTGACCTCGGAAATGTCCGCCTTCACCCAGGCGATGAAAGATCGCGAAGCCGCGCCCGGCGCGCTTATGGCCAAGGTCGACGCGCTTGCCGCCCGCATCGGTGGTTTCGACGCCGCCAATGGCGATGTTGCCGGCCTCAAGCAGGACATCGCCTCGCTGCGCGACGCGGTGATCTCAGGCATGGAGCCGCGCTTCCTGCGTATCGAGAGCCAGATCGAAGCGCTGTCTGACCGCATGGTGCCGACCGCCGACTCCAGCCAGGTCGAGAACCAGCTCAAGCTGCTGATGGCCCGGATGGACGATACCGGCAACCAGCTCAATAGCCTGGCCAAACTCTATTCGACCCCATCCGACCCGGCCGATCTCGAAGCCATGGCGACCCTGGTCGCCGAGCGCACCAGCGACGCGGTGACCCGCAAGGCCCCGGCGCCGGTCGCCATGTTCGGCCCCGACAGTCTCAAGAGCATCGAAGAGCGGCTGGCCGGGCTGATCAAATCTGCCGGCAAGACCCCGGACTACGAGACACTGGCGGCCCTTGTAGCCGAGCGCACGTCCGAAGCGGTGGCCAGGTCAGCTGCCCCCGCGAACGGCATGAGCGAGGACGGCATTGTTGCGCTGGAAAAGCGCATGGCCGCACTCTTCAACACCGCCGGCAAGGACACCGCCGAACGCCTGACCCGGCTCGAAGCCGTGCTCAGCGGTCGCCAGGACCGCAACGCCGCGCCGGCCCCCACGCCCCCCGCCGTTGCGGAAGAGCCGGAAGATCGCGCCAGGTTCGACGCTATTCTGACCGCGCTGGCAGGGCCAAAGTCCGCCGCCAAGAGCGATTCCATGCCGGCCAATCCCGCCGACGAGGCGCCCCTGGTCGATCCCGGCTTCAAGGATGCCGGTCCCGTGCGTGCGGCACTGGACGCCAAGGCCGCCGCGCGCCCACAGGTTCCGGCCAGCGAGCCGCCCCCGGTCGCCGGCCGCCCGGTCTTTGATCCGAGCAGTGCCGAGCGCCCGCCCCGTCCTCAATCGAGCCTCGATCCTTTCGTGCCGCCGGCAATGTCGGTGCCGCAGGTGGAAACGCCGGTCAGCCAGAGCAACACCAGCACCTTCGTCGCCGCCGCCCGGCGTGCCCAACGGGCGCGCCAGGAGGCTCCCGCTTCCGCCGCTGCATCGTCCGGCAATTCGCTGATTGGCCGCGCCCTGGCCCGTGTCATGCCGGGTTCGGCTCCGGCGGCAGCAATCGCCGACTCGCCGCCGCAGGCCGAGATCAAACCCGAAAAGCCGGCCAAGCCCGCCAAGGTCAAGAAAGCCAGTGCGGCCGATGCACCAGCCGTGGCGCCCACCTTCGGCGCCGAAGGCGACGCACCGGTCGAAACCAGGAGCTTCCTGGCTCGTCATCGCCGCCCGCTGCTGCTGACGGCAGTGCTGGTTGCGGTCTCGATGCTGGCCCTGAACCTGGTCATGCAGCGCATGGCCGCGACACGTGCCCCCGAGGCGCCGGCCACGCAGACGACGGAGCAGCCGTCGGCAACCCCGTCGGCGACCGACGACGTTTCCCTGGTTCGCCCCGAGCCCCGCGTCATCGACATGATCGATGGCACGACGACGGCCTCGATCAATCCCAACCAGCCCATGAGCTTCACCCGGGCTGCCGCCGCCACGCCGATGCCCCCCACGCTCGCCGCATTGCCGGGCACCGGTGGCACCACTGCCGTGCCCACCGATGTGCCGACCGAAATCGTGCCCGATGTCACCGGCAGCATTCCCGGCCCCAATGCCGATGCCGCCGTCACCTTCGAGCTGCCGCCGGATGGCGTCGGCCCGCTGGAGCTGCGCCAGGCTGCCGCCGGTGGCGACGCGCGCGCGCAGTTCGAAATCGGCGCCATCTATACCGAAGGTCGCGCCATCACCCAGGACTATGTCGAGGCCGCCAAGTGGTACGAGCGGTCCGCGGCGCAGGGCTTCGTTCCCGCTCAATATAGGATCGGCAACCTCTATGAGGCCGGGCAGGGCGTCGACAAGGATTTCGAGGTCGCCAAGCTCTGGTACCAGCGCGGCGCCGAGGCCGGCAACCGCATGGCCATGCACAATCTGGCCGCCCTCTATGCCGGTGGTCAGCTTGGCGAGCAGCAGTTTGATTCGGCGGCCGAGTGGTTTGCCCAGGCTGCCGCCCGCGGCATGACCGATAGCCAGTTCAACCTCGGGATGCTCTATGCCCGCGGGCTCGGCGTCGAACAGGATTTCGAGCAGTCCTATAAGTGGTTCGCGCTCGCCGCCCTCAATGGTGATGCCGATGCCGCCAAGGCCCGCGACGACATTGCCAAGTCGCTGACGGCTGAAGCTGTGGGTCGGGTCAGTGACGAGGTCAAGCTCTGGAAGGCCGAGCCGATCGACCTGGCCGCCAACTTTGCCCCGCTGGGCACCTGGTCGCCCAGCTTTGATCCGGGCGAGGTCATCACCACCAAGGACGTGGTGTCCAAGGTGCAGTTGGTGCTGGGCAAGCTCGGCTTCGATATCGGCGTGCCCGACGGCCTGGCCGGACCCAAGACTGCCGAAGCCATCAAGGCCTTCGAACGCGGCACGGGCATGAACGAAAGCGGCGCCGTCAATCCGCGCCTGCTCGCCGTGCTGGGCAGCCAGCCCGTCTGACGGCCGTCAGGCCGTCCGACATGGAACTGTCGTTTGACACCGCCCTGACCGGGTCATAAGTCCGTGCTGTCAAAGGTTTCCGCCGCAAGACGGGAACCTTTGACCTATTGTTGACGTACGGTCCTGTAAGGTCGTGCGGCATAGTCAATTCCAAACGGATCAGGATCTTGCAGATCTACCTGCCGATCGCCGAGCTATCCGTGAACCTCTTCTTTCTCGTGGGGATCGGAGGGGCCGTCGGCTTTCTGTCGGGTCTGTTCGGCGTTGGCGGCGGCTTTCTGCTCACCCCGCTGCTGATCTTTTCGGGCGTTCCGGCCCCTGTCGCCGTGGCCTCGGTGACCGGCCAGGTGGTGGCTGCTTCGACATCAGGGGCCCTGGCGCATTATCGACGCGGCGCGGTCGACCTGCATCTGGCGCTCTATCTGGTGCTGTCAGGCGTGCTTGGCGCCTTTGGTGGCGTCGCGACCTTTGCCCTGCTGCGCGATGCCGGTCAGCTCGATTTCTTCATTTCGTTCGGCTTTTTGGTCCTGCTCGGCTCGGTCGGCACTCTGATGCTGGTCGAATCCACTCGCGCCATTCTCAAGCAGCGCAAGGGCATCGTGGTGCGCGAGCGCCTGCCCAACCAGCACAACTGGATCCACGGCCTGCCGATGCGCGTGCGGTTCAAGAAATCGCGCCTCTATATCAGCGTACTGCCGGTGCTGATCATTGGCCTCTTCATCGGTTTCGTCGGCTCGCTGCTGGGCATTGGTGGCGGCTTCATCATGGTGCCCGCTCTGGTTTACCTGCTGCGGGTGCCCGGCAATGTGGTCATCGGCACCTCGCTGGCGCAGGTGGTGGCCATGATGGCCGCGACGACGATCCTGCACGCCGTGCAAAGCCAGAGCGTCGATATCCTGCTGGCCTTCTGCCTGATGGTGGGCGGCACCGCCGGTGCCCAGTTCGGTGCGTCGGCCGGCAAATACCTGCGCGGCGAGCAACTGCGTGGCCTGCTGGCGCTGCTGGTGCTGGCCGTGGCTATCCGCTTTGGCCTCTCGTTGATATTGGCGCCTGCCGACGTTTTCAGCATGGCCGTCCTGGGGATCAAGCAGTGAGCCGGCTGCTGCTCATGCTGGCCGTGTTGCTGGCGCTCGTTGCGCCGGCCCAGGCCGAGCGGCTGGTGTCGCAGGTGTCCAACGACAGCGTGGAGATCACCTCGAGCTTCGATGGCGAGCGGATGAACTTCTTCGGCACCATCATCCCCGATGCCGGCTCCGACCAGAAATTCGTCACCGGCCCCTTTCATGTCGTGGTGGTCGTGCTGGGCCCGACGCAGACGCGTGTCGCCCGGCAAAAGACCAATGTGCTGGGCATCTGGCTCAATACCGACCAGGTCGAGTTCAAGAACTTTCCGAGCTATTTCCATGTCCTGTCGAGTGCCCGGCTGACCGACATCACAGATGTGACCACGCTCACCACCAATTTCATCCTGCCCGAATCCCACACCCTGGCGGCCAGCAGCGACGACTGGTGGAAGGGCGCCGTCTTCGGCCGCGAGCTGGTGCGGCTGATGACCGAGCAGGGCCTGTTCGGTGTCCAGGAAAACGGCGTCAACTTTCCGGCCGAGAACTTCTATTCGGCGCGCTTGACGCTCCCCAGCAATGCCCCGCCCGGTCCCTACCTGGCCCTGACCTATGTGTTCAAGAATGGCGAGATCATCGCCCGCAAGTCCGAGGGCTTCTCGGTGCGCAAGATCGGCTTCGAGCGGTTCCTCGCCCTCTCCGCCGTGCAGCAGCCGCTGCTCTATGGCGTGATCTGCGTGGTCCTGGCGCTGTTCACCGGCTGGCTGGGCGGCGTGCTGTTCCGGCGGTAGGAAATGTCGCGCACTTCTGCCCTCTCCCCTTGAGGGAGAGGGACGACATTTCTGCGTTCAGCAGAAATGTCAGGGTGAGGGGTCTTCGAGCCGTCCCGAAGGGCAAATCGCTCCAGTGGAGCGATTTGAGGCGAGAAGGCCATGAGAGCTGCGCTCGAATGGCGCGCCATCCCATGCCAGACGCTTAGAAAGAGACCCCTCATCCGCCCTTCGGGCACCTTCTCCCTCAAGGGGAGAAGGG
>CBFGMY010000192.1:0-7799 GCA_965650055.1 uncultured Devosia sp. | reverse complement strand
TATAACGTGCTGGGCGCGGGCGACGCCTTCATGAGCGGCTGGCTGCGCGGCTGGTTGCGCGGCGAACCCCATGCCACCAGCGCCACCTGGGCCAATGCCTGCGGCGCCTTTGCCGTCTCCCGCCTGCTCTGCGCCCCGGAATATCCGAGCTGGGAAGAGCTGAGCCACTTCCTCGCCCATGGCAGCACCGAGCGCGCCCTGCGCAAGGATGCAGAGCTCAACCACATTCACTGGGCCACCAATCGCCGCCGCGACATCCCGAGCCTCACCGCGCTGGCCATCGACCATCGCAGCCAGCTCGAAGACCTGGCCAATGGCGATGAAAAGCTGCTCGCCCGCATCCCGGCTTTCAAGGCACTGGCCGTCAAGGCCGCAGCGCGCGTGGCCAATGGCCGGCCGGGCTTTGGCATGCTGCTCGATGACAAATATGGCCGCGACGCCCTGTTTGCCGCCGGCGGCATCAAGGATTTCTGGATCGGCAAGCCCATTGAGCTGCCGGGTTCGCGCCCGCTGCAGTTCGAATTCAGCCAGGACCTCGGCTCGCGGCTGGTCGACTGGCCGGTCGACCACTGCATCAAGGTGCTGTGCTTCTACCATCCCGACGATGCGACCGATCTCAAGCGCGTCCAGATCGACAAGCTGCGTTCGGCCTATGAGGCGGCCCGCAAGGTGGGCCGCGACCTGCTGGTCGAGATCATCGCCGGCAAGCACGGCACGCTGGACGACAATACGATCAGCCGCGCCCTCGTCGAACTCTATGATGCCGGCATCAAGCCTGATTGGTGGAAGCTTGAGCCCCAGGCCAGCCCGGCCGCCTGGGCCGCCGTCGACCGCGTCATCGAAACCAACGACCCCTACTGCCGCGGCGTGGTCCTTTTGGGTCTCGAAGCCCCGCAGGATGTGCTGGAGGCCGGCTTCGCCGCCGCCCGCACGGCGCGCACTGTCAAAGGCTTCGCCGTCGGCCGCACCATTTTCGCCGATGCCGCCAAGAGCTGGCTGGCCGGCACGATCGATGACGATGCGGCCATCGACGACATGGCGCGCCGGTTCGGCGCTCTGGTAGAGATTTGGGAGCGGCTGGGCGAGAGCAAGGCGGCCTAGGCCGTGACACTATCTGCCCTCAACCACCGCGCGGTACCTCCCCCTTGACGGGGGAGGCTAGGAGGGGGTGTTGAGAGCCACGATCTCAATCGTGGCCAAACATCCCCCCACCCTTGATCCCTCCCCGCAAGGGGGAGGGCGTCGACTGAAAGATTGCGAACTAGGAAACGACCATGAGCCAAAAAACGATCCGCCTTACCATGGCCCAGGCCGTGGCCCGGTTCCTGACCATGCAGAAGACCGAAATCGATGGCGAGATCGTGCCGATCTTTGGTGGCGTCTTCGCCATTTTCGGCCACGGCAACGTTGCTGGCGTGGGCGAGGCGCTCTATGGCGTGCGGGACACCCTGCCGACCTATCGCGGCCAGAATGAGCAGGGCATGGCGCATGCCGCCATTGCCTATGCCAAGGCCAGTTTCCGCCGCCGCTTCATGGCTTGTACGACCTCGATCGGCCCGGGCGCATTGAACATGGTCACCGCGGCCGCCCTCGCCCATGTGAACCGGCTGCCAGTGCTGCTGCTGCCGGGCGACGTCTTTGCCAATCGCCTGCCCGACCCGGTGCTGCAGCAGGCCGAGGACTTTGGCGACGGCACCACCACGGTCAACGATTGCTTCAAGCCGGTCAGCCGCTATTTCGACCGCATCACCCGCCCCGAGCAGATCATCCCGGCTTTGCGCCGCGCCATGGCGGTGCTGACCGACCCGGCCGAATGCGGACCGGTGACCCTCAGCCTCTGCCAGGATGTGCAGGCCGAAGCCTATGACTATCCCGAGAGCTTCTTCGACGAGAAGGTCTGGCACATCCGCCGCGTCATGCCCGATGGCGACGAATTCGCCACCGCTGCGGCCGCGCTGCTCCAGGCCAGGAAGCCCGTGATCATTGCCGGCGGCGGCGTCCTCTATTCCCAGGCGTCCAGCGCACTGCGCAACTTCGCCGAACGCTACGGCGTGCCGGTAATGGAAACGCAGGCCGGCAAATCCAGCCTGCCGCACGATCATCCCCTCAATATGGGCTCGGTTGGCGTCACCGGTTCATCCGCGTCCAACAGGCTGGCCGAGGAAGCCGACGTCGTGCTTGCCATCGGCAGCCGCCTCCAGGATTTCACCACCGGCTCCTGGGCCCTGTTCAAGAATGATGACCTCAAGATCATCGGTCTCAATACCCAGCCCTTCGACGCCCACAAGCATCAGGCGCTGCCGCTGGTCGCCGACGCCAAGGTGGGCCTCGACGCCCTCAACCAGGCCCTGACCGGCTGGCAGGCCGATGCCGCCTGGACCGACAAGGCCAAGGCGGGCAAGGACGAGTGGCTGGTCGCCGCCGACCAGGCAACCGCCTCGACCAATGCCCTCCTGCCGTCGGACGCTCAGGTTATCGGTGCCGTGCAGCGCGCTCGCGACAATGCCACCCTCGTCTGCGCTTCGGGCGGCTTGCCGGGCGAGTTGCACAAGCTGTGGAAGGCCGGCGGCCCCGGTAGCTACCACATGGAATACGGCTTCTCGACCATGGGCTACGAAATAGCCGGCGGTCTGGGCGTCAAACTGGCCCGCCCCAATGACGATGTGGTCGTCATGGTCGGCGACGGCAGCTACATGATGATGAATTCCGAAATCGTCAGCTCGATCATGCTGGGCGCCAAGCTCACCATCGTTCTGCTCGACAATGCCGGCTATGGCTGCATCAACCGGCTGCAAATGGCCACCGGTGGTGCCAACTTCAACAATCTGTTGAAGGACACCCACCATGTCACTCTGCCCGGAATCGATTTTGCCGCGCATGCCGCGGCGATGGGGGCGGTCGCTCGCAAGGTCAGTTCGATCACCGAGCTCGAGACGGCCCTGCAGGAAACCGAAAGCGCCGACCGCACCACCGTCATCGTCATCGACACCGACCCCCTCATCACCACCGATGCCGGTGGGCATTGGTGGGACGTGGCGGTGCCCGAGGTGAGCGACCGCCCGCAGGTGAATGCCGCCCGCGAAGCCTATGCGAAAGCGCTGAAGGCGCAGCGGGCGGGATAGTTCTTATTCCTCTCCCCATCGGGGAGAGGTGGCCCGGCGCAGCCGGGTCGGTGAGGGGGTGTTCGGTTCACTCGCGACACGCTGAGCGGACCACAAAATCCCCCTCATCCGGCGCTTCGCGCCACCTTCTCCCCGATGGGGAGAAGAAAAGTGCAGGCAGCAACGGAGCAAATACCTTGAAAGCCAAACTCGGCATGTCGCCCATCGCATGGTGGAACGATGACCTCGTGGAACTCAGCGATGACGTGTCGCTGGAGGAATGCCTGCGCCAGTCGCGATCGGCCGGTTTTACCGGCATGGAAAAGGGTCGCCGTTTCCCCGACGATCCCGCGGTGATGCTGCCCATTCTTAGGGCTGCCGACGTGACGCTGTGTGGCGGCTGGTTCTCCGGCACGCTGGTCGACGAGGATCTCGCCACCAACAAGGCGCGCATCCAGCCCATGATCGAGCTGTTCAAGGCTGTGGACGCACCCTGCATCGTCTATGGCGAAGTCGGCCGCTCCATCCAGGGCAGACGTGAGGTTCCGCTGGCGCAGAAGCCCAAGCTCTCCGACGACGAAATGAAGGCCTATGCAGGCAAGGTCACCCAGTTTGGCGAATGGTGCGCCGAGCAGGGCATGCCGCTGAGCTACCACCATCACATGGCGGCCGTGGTCGAGACCGAGGCCGAGCTCGACGCCTTCATGCGCCATTCCGGCGAAGGCATTCCGCTTCTGCTCGATGCCGGCCACCTGGCCTTTGCCGGCGGCAATGTGCTGCGCGCCATCGACAACCACCACGCCCGCATCAACCACGTACACGTCAAGGACGTGCGCATGGACGTCATCAACAAGCTCGATCGGACCAAGCAGTCCTTCCTCGATGCCGTGGCCCTGGGGGCCTTCACCGTGCCCGGCGACGGCTCGCTCGATTTCGGCGCGATCGTGCAGAAATTTGCCGATTACGGCTATGAGGGCTGGTTTGTCGTCGAGGCCGAGCAGGACCCCAAGCCCAATCCGCCGCTGCGCATGGCGCAGGTCGGTCACGCCGAACTGATGCGCGTCATGACCGCGGCCGGCTACACCGTCGAAACGCAGGGCTTTCCCAACCGCTAGGCTTTCCCGTAGAAGCCTCGGAACGATATTTCGGAGGATGGCGGTTTGGCCCTCAAGAGCAGTGACCTCAATTGGTTCCGACCCCTGTGGCGGCGCGTCGCCGTCACCGGGTTCCTCGCGGTGTGGTGCGCCTGGGAATGGCTGTGGAACCACGAGCCCTTCTGGGGCGTGCTGGTCGGGGCGGCGCTGGCCTATTCGCTCTACAATTTCTTCTATGCCTTTCCGAAGGAAACGCCCGATGAGCAAATCCCACCTCCTCCGCCGCCCGCAGGCGAAGACGGGCCTCGTCCATGAGGTAACCCCGGCTTCGGCTGGCTGGGCCTATGTCGGCTTCGCCCTGCACAAGCTGGAGCCTGGCACTGTCACCGGTGGCAATTCCGGCGCCCAGGAGCTGTGCCTGGTGCTGGTCAGCGGCAAGGCCCGCATCGCGGTCGATGGCGTCGATTTCGGCGAGATCGGCGAGCGCATGAGCCCCTTTGAGGGCGCGCCCTGGGCGGTCTATGTCCCCGCTGGCAGCGAGTGGGCGGCCGATGCCACCACCGCGCTCGAACTGGCCGTCTGCGCCGCACCCGGCGGCGGCAGCTACCCCGCCAAGGTCATCGCCCCCGGCATCCATCCCCGCATCAGCCGCGGCAAGGGCGCCAATGTCCGCCACGTCTACAACATCATGCCCGAGGACGATGGCGCGGCCCATTCGCTGCTGGTGGTCGAGGTCGTCACACCGCAGGGCAACACCTCGTCCTACCCGCCGCACAAGCATGACCAGGACAACCTGCCCCACGAGAGCTTCCTCGAGGAAACCTACTATCACCGCATGAACCCGCCGCAGGGCTTTGCCTTCCAGCGCGTCTATACCGATGACCGGAGCCTCGACGAGGCCATGGCGGTGGAGGATGGCGACGTGACGCTGGTGCCCAAGGGCTACCATCCGGTGGCGACGACGGCGGGATACGATCTCTACTATCTCAACGTGATGGCCGGCCCCAAGCGGGTGTGGAAATTCCACAATGCGCCCGAGCATGAGTGGCTGCTGAAGTAAGGGCGCGGCACGAGCCCTCCCCACCCACCGGACGTCACCCTCGGGCTTGACCCGAGGGCTCTTCACTTCAATCAGCGCTCGGCAAGTACAGCCCCCTCGGGTCAAGCCCGAGGGTGACGATCGAGTTTGGGAAAAGGCTCAGCGCCCCTGGAACACGCTCTTGTCCGCCAGCGCACCGGTCACTTCGCTCAGCTTCACCGCCCGGCCTTCCCCAGCCGATTTGAGCGCCGCATCGGCCATGGCCAGCGCGATCAGCCCGTCCAGGCCGCTCGGCGATGCCGGAGATTTCGATTCAACAGCGTCGATGAAGCTGCTGATTTCGCGGGCATAGGCCTCGGTATAGCGGGTCATGAAGAAGTCATGCAGCGGCGGGCGGGTATAGCCGGCGGCGTTGGCGACTTCGATCGAGACCGGCCGCTGGTTTTCCGCGGCAACGGCGCCCTTGGAGCCATGCACCTCGATGCGCTGGTCATAGCCATAGGTGGCGCGGCGGGAGTTCGAGATGGTGGCGTGCTTGCCCGATGCCGTCGACAGCATCACCGAGACACTGTCGAAATCGCCGGCCGCGCCGATCGCCTTGTCGACCAGAACGGACGCCTGCGCCGTCACGGTCTCGACCTCTTCGCCCAGGAGGAACCGGGCCATGTCGAAATCGTGGATGGTCATGTCGCGGAAGATGCCGCCCGAGCGCTTGATATAGTCCACCGGCGGCGCGCCGGGGTCGCGCGAGACGATGGTCACCATTTCCACCGTGCCGATTTCGCCCTTGGCGATCACGTCGTGCACGGCCATGAAATGCGGATCAAAACGCCGGTTGAAGCCCACCATCAGCGTCGCGCCTTCGGCGTCCACGACCTTGAGGCAGGCCTTGACCCTGTTGACATCGAGATCGATCGGCTTCTCGCAGAAGATGGCCTTGCCGGCGCGGGAGAACTGCTCGATCAGGTCGGCATGCGTATCGGTCGGGGTGCAGATCACCACCGCGTCGATATCGTCCGAAGCCAGGATTTGCTCGATCGTCCGGATCTGGCAGCCATACTGCCCCGCCAAGTCGGTCGCGGCCTTCTCGAAGGCATCGGCCACGGCGACCAGCTTGGCCTTGGGGCTCGAGGTGATGGCCTTGGCATGCACCTTGCCGATGCGGCCGGCGCCGAGCAGGCCGAAACGAACAGTCATGTGTAGTCTCCGATAGGGGCGCCGGGAGGTGGCGCGGTTATTTCAACAAACTCGCTGTCATACCGGCCAGGCCGGTATCCATCCTGAGGTTTTTCTCACACCCACGGAACGCCGATCCATCTCAGGATGGACCCCGGGTCGAGCCCGGGGTGACACCGTGGATGGGGTAGTGTGCCGCAAATCAGACCTTCTTGCGCTTGCGCTGGCGATACTGGTCGGCCACCACGGCGGCAACGATGATCATGCCCTTGATGATTTCCTGATAGTAGGCGTCGATACGCAGGAATGTGAAGCCCGACGTCATCGTGCCCAGGATGATCGTGCCGATAACCGTGCCGGTGATGCGCCCCTGCCCACCCGCCAGCGAGGTGCCGCCGATGACGGCCGCCGCGATGGCATCCAGCTCATACATCACGCCCATGCCGGCCTGCGCGGTCTGGGCACGGGCGGCGGTGACGAGGCCGGCAAGGCCCGCCAGCATGCCGGCAATGGCATAGACCTTGATCAGGTGCTTTTCGATATTGATGCCCGACACGCGCGCCGCCTGCGGATTGGCGCCGATGGCGTAGGTGAACTTGCCATAGCGGGTATAGCGCAGCGCGATGTGGAAAATCAGCGCGACGCCGAGGAAGATCACCACCGGCCAGATGCCAAAGCCGATGAAGTTGAACTCCGGCGTCAGGCCCGAAACCGGCTGCCCCTTGGTGTACCACTTGGCGACGCCGCGCGCCGACACCATCATGCCCAGGGTGGCGATGAAGGGCGGTATCTTGGTGTAGGAAATCAGCGAGCCGTTGACGATGCCGGCAATGGTGCCGATGGCCAGGCCTATCAGCAGCGGAATGAACACCGGCAGGCTGACGAGCCCGGGATAGACCGGCCGCGCCCAGTCGGCGCTCTGGGCAAAGCTGGCGGCAATCATCGCCGTCATGCCCACCACCGAGCCCGAACTGAGGTCGATACCCCCGGTGATGATCACCTGCGTGACGCCCACGGCAATGATGCCGACAACCGACACCTGCAGGATCATGATGGTCAGCCGCTGCTGGTTCATCAGGAACGACTGGCCGATGAATATCCAGCCCAGCGCCTCAAAGGCCAGGGCAATGCCGGCCAGGACCAGCAGGATCGACAGCTCCGTCGGCAATTTGCGGCGACGGGCGCGGGCGGGCGCTAGGCTTTCGGATGTGGTCGTCATGGCTGGGTCCTCCCCGAAATTGTCGTTGGGGCCAGGAGACCCCTCATCCGCCCCTTCGGGGCACCTTCTCCCTCAAGGGGAGAAGGGAAGGCTCTGTGCGTTCGGCACGCCCCCACTTCACCTCTCCCTTTGGGGGAGAGGTCGACCCTCTTGGGTCGGGTGAGGGGGCC
>CBFGMY010000191.1:0-7819 GCA_965650055.1 uncultured Devosia sp. | reverse complement strand
GCCGCCCGTGCAGCCGCTGCCGAACCCCCAACGACCCGAGACGCGATAGCCGCCGGGCACCCGCTGCGCGCGACCGGCCGGCTGGAGCAGACCCGCCGTGACCGCGTCGAGATCGGGATAGATCTCCGATTTCTGGAGGGCATCGCGCCACTCGACCTCGCCCGATACGACCGTCGAGAGTCCGCGGTCGTTTGGCAGTGCCAGCCGGCTCTGGATTCCGGGGCGGCGCAGGTCGGCATCGATCAATACGGGGGAATATTGCAGCACGGCGCGCGCGATGATGGCGCTGTCATGCAGCAGCGCCAGCATGATCGGCCGCGGTGCCTCCCGGGAATGCAGCAGTCCATAGGCCAGGGCCGCCCGCACTTTCACCGAGGGATCATCGAGGAAGCCGATCAGCGCGGCATAGAGCGCCGCCTGTTCATCGGCCGGCCCGCAATGGTTGAGATAGGCAAGCGCCGAAAGGTGCGCCGCGCTGCCCCGTTCCTCGCTGTCGGGCGATTGGGATAGCGACACGAACTCTTGATACGCAACCATTCCACTCTCCGCACAGCGCGGATTCACCCTAAGGCGCAAGGCTTAAGGAACGGTTCACCATGTTTGAGGGGTAGCCCCGCCGATCAGATCGTGGCCAGAAGCCAGGTGAAGAGCGAGCCAACGGTTGCGGAGAGGCCAAGGAAAAACGCCCAACCGGCGAGTGCCGCGCCGAGCACGATCCAGCCGCGCGGCAGTGGTAGGGGACGCTGAGCATGCAGAACGGCAGTAGTCCGACGCATATCCGCCTCCTTGGCGCAAGCACGGGACCTCTTTCCCGTTACGTCAGCGATTACACCTTCACTTCGTTAAGCGTTCACTCAGGGCGGAACGTTGCATTTTAATCAAATCGCGCCGGTCGCCCGGGGGTCAACGCCTGCCCGGCGCTTCGGTTGCTAGCGCGCATAGAGTTGCGTGAAGAAGGCCCCTCCACTCCCCTCTGTGCTGGTTGCCGGCAGGTCGTCGATCTCATTCTTGAACAGGCCGGTAAACGACATATTTTCCGGCGAAAACCGCGACGGCACCACGGGCAGCTCTGGTATGGCGGGCTGGCTCGCCATCTGCTGGGCCGCAAACGGCGCATTGGTATCGCCGGCCTCATGCTTGGACACCAGCACCCGGTACACTTCGCGGATCGTGCGAGGCTGTCCGTCGGAATAGAAGATCGCGCGGTTGGCCGACGCCTGCTTGGGGAACAGGTCGGCCGCGATCTGGTCCGGATCCTGCAGCCCGGCGGTGAACATGCGCTCGGCGCCCTGGGCCCCCAGGAAATGCGCGATATAGAGTTCACCCGCGCTCGGCATGCGGCCGAACCGCTGGCTCAGGTAATCCCCATTGCTCTTGGTGAAAGCCGCAGCCAGATCGGCCGCGATCTGCGGGTCCTCGCGCAGCTTGAGGATGTCGGCCTTGGTTGCCGCATCGCGCACGAAATAGTCCCCGTCCGACGATCGCTCGATATTGCTGGCAATATCGCCATAGCCCAGGCGGGGTCCCTCTTCCTTCATCACCTGCAACCAGGTGCTTTCGAGGAACTGGAACAGCCCCACTGCCGAGGACGTCTGCGCCTTGGCCTGCGGGTTGAGGCTGCTTTCGCGCATCGCGGTCTGCAGCAGATAGTCGAAATCCACGCCGTTCCGGTCGCCGGCGGCCGTCAGCACATAGGCCAGGCTCTGTGGGACGGAAATTGGCTGGACGCCCATGGACGCATCGACTCGTGAATTGGCTAGTGAGCCTACTAGTGCCCGCCAAACGCTAACAGTTTGTTAACCAATCCGACCAAGACGTTAAGATTGCTCGGTCCAGCGGCTGACGACGTCGGAAAGCGCCGGGCGTGGCCGGTCTTCGATGACGGCGGTCGGCGTGCCGATATGCACGAACCCCACGAAGCGCTCGCCCGGGCGGGCACCCAGCATCGCGGCGGCTTCAGCGTCGAACGCATACCATCGCGTCACCCACGATGCCGCAAAGCCAAGCGCCTGGGCGGCGTGCAGCAGGTTGAACGCCACATTTCCCGCCGACAGCAGTTGTTCGAATTCGGGGACCTTGGGGTGGTCCTGGGGCGATGAGATGACCCCGATCGTCAACGGCGCCGGCAGAAACCGCTGCCGCTCGATATCGAGGCTCGCCGCGTCGAGATCGGGATTGTTGCGCGCGGCAATCTCGGCCAGCCGCTCGCCCGCCTGCTGCCTGGCCTCACCCTCGATCAGCACCAGCCGCCAGGGCGTGATCTTGCCATGGTCCGGCACACGGGTGCCGATGGTCAGGATCTGCTCAAGCTCGGCCGCATCAGGCCCCGGCTCCTTCAGGAAGGCGATACCGACCGAGCGGCGGGACAACAGATAATCGCGCAGGGCGGCATTGGCTTGCATAGGCAGGGACTCCTTCGGGGTGACCTCTAGCGCGAAGTCGTCAATGGCGCCAGAAGCTGGAACAAATCCACCGCCCTGCGCTATTGCGGTGTTTTCATCGCGCGAGGTCTGTGACACAGCTTTTCCCCAATCGCGCCCTAAGACGACGCAACTGATTCAGTCCGCCGGCAATGGCGGCACGGGAGACCCGATGCGCTTGCGACCACTACTTGCCTTTCTGCTTGTGCTGGCTGTCGCGGCTCCCGCTTCTCTCTCGATAGCCCCTCCCGCCATGGCGCAGGAAACCGCGGCCGAAATGCCGCCCATGCCGCGCCCGCGACCCGATCCCGACAAACTGCCGCAAACGCCGCCAAGGCCTGCCACCCCGGCACCGGAGACCCCGGCAACCGATGCCATTGACGCGCTGACCGCGACGCCCCAGCCGGTGACGCTGAGCGCCCGCATCACCCAGGACGGCGCCCCCATTCCCGACGGCCTGGTCTGGCGCATCTTCGACACCGTGCCCGATGCCAGCGGCGAACTGGCGCTGGTGGCCAAGTCCGAACTGGGCGCCCCCACGGTCGAGCTGCCGCCCGGCGAATATGTCGTCCATGTCGCCTATGGCCGCGCGCAGACCAGCGAACCGCTATCGGTGGTGCCGGGAACCAACGAAAAGACCTTCATCCTCGATGCCGGCGCCCTGCGCCTCAACTCGGCGGTAACCGGCGACATCGCCATTCCGGTCGGTCTGCTGAAATTCGATATCTTTACCGCCGGCGAGGAAAATGACCGGGCGATGGTAGCCGAGGGGCTCGCGCCCAACGACATCGTCACGCTCAACGCGGGCACCTATCACATCGTCTCCTACTTCGGCTCGGTGAACGCGGTCGTGCGCGCCGACCTGCGGGTCGAGGCGGGGCAACTGACGGACGCCACGCTCTATCACCATGCCAGCCAGGTCGGCTTCAAGCTGGTGTCCGAAACAGGCGGCGAGGCCATTGCCGACGTCGAGTGGACCGTCAAGACCGCCGACGGCGCCACCGTGTTCTCCGAACTCGGCGCCTTCCCGTCCACGGTGCTGGCCGAGGGCGATTATCTGGTCCTCGCCAAGCAGGGCGAACAGGTCTTCAGCCGGGAGTTCCAGGTCCAGCCCGGCTCGGCCCGCGAAATCGAAGTGCTGACGACGGTCTACTGACCCAGGTTAGAGAGCTTGCTCGAAGCCTTGAGGTCCAAAGGCAGGATGCGGAAGCTGCCATGCCAGGACGCGTAGGGGGCAGAGACCACCCCGTTCCGCTCGACACTGTCATAGCTTTCCTGCCCCGGCAGGATTTCCACGCGGACCAGGCCCGTTTCCCCGGGCTGCAACACGCCGGCATGCACCGCTGCGGCGCTGAGCCTGGAATCGTCGGTATAGACGTCCCCGCCCCATACCGAGCCGGACAGGTCGCCCGTGACCTCGAAGGTCAGGATCGTCCCGTCCTGGCCACGATAACCGGACAGATCGCCCGGATCGGACAGCACCACGCTGCTGTCCACGTCAGTCACGCCGGCAAAGCGATAGGCCACGTCCCAGCTGTCATAGCTGCGGCTGACCACGCCGTTGCGTTCGGTCCCCTCATAGGACGCCGGCCCGTCGATCACCTCGACGGTGACGACGCCACTTTCGCCCGGCGCGAGCAGCCCCGCATGGACCGCCGCGACGGAAAGCACGGAGTCGCTGGTATAGACGCCGTCGCCCCAGATCGTGCCGATCGTGCTGCCCACCACGGCAAACTGCAGGCTGTCGCCAACCGCGTCCGCATAGTTGAAGAGCGTACCCGGATCAGGCTGCGGCCGTGACGGCGCTGCGACGCCCGGCGCTCCCAGCTTTGCCGAACTCGGCGCGGGACCCTGGGCAAAAGCACCCTGCCCCAGCATCGAGACGATGGCCACAATCGGCAGGGACCTGGCTAGGCGAGCAAACCACACGGTATCTGGGCCCTTGGCTGGGAATAATGGTCGGCAATATTGCCCGCCCCGCCCCCGCTGACAAGCATCATCGGCTCGGCGCGTTTGCCTATTGAAGCATGGCGGCCGATGCCGCAGATTGCGGCCACGTCAAAGCGGGAGAACACGATGACGCCGTTCAACACCACGACCCGGCAGCGCCTGGGCATAATCGCCACTGCCTGCCTCATGAGCGTCGCCCTGCCGGCAGCGCCCGCCTGGGCCCAGAAGGTCAAGAACAAGGGCGCGCCACCGGCCGAAACCAGCGCCGTCAGCTCCGAAGTCAGCGTCGACATTCCCACCATTGAGGCGGTCGACTCCAATGTCGACGACGCGACGCTGCGCGCCATCTTCAGCGGCAATGTGGTGGAAAATGCCGATGCCCTGGCCGGGTTGAGCGCGACGAGCGTCACCATTCCCGAAATCACCATGTCGACCACGACCACCATCGAGGGCGAGGTTACCGAGGCGACCGTGACCTTCTCGGACCTGGTCCTGTCGGACATCGCCGACGGCGTTGCCGCCACGGTCACCCTGGCCGGCATGACCGCCGACGCCGGCGACGATGGCAGCGCCGACTTCGGCGCGCTGTCGGCCTCGTCGCTCAATATTGGCGGCCTGCTCGGCATGTATGGCCTGGTCGATAGCGGCCAGACCGAGCTGCAAACCATCTATACCGACTTCAGCTTCGAGGGCGGCACGTTCGAAGCTCCTGAAGTCAGCTGCACCATGGGCTCGATGTCGGCTGCCGAATTCAAGGCACGGCCGTTCAAATATTCATTCGCCGAGATCATGGCCCTGGGCGAGGCCCTTGAGGCCTCTGGCGACGAACAGCCGTCCCCCGAAGTGCTCGGCAAGGCCCTGCGCATGTATGTCGACCTCTTCACCGCCTTTGAATCCTCGCCCGCCGAATTTGGCGGCTTCGACTGCTCCGGCGTCGATGACGAGGGCCGCGACATGACCTTCACGGTCGCCGCCATGTCGATGGAGGGCATGCGCCCGGGCATCTACCCCACCATCTCGCTTGACGGCCTCGATATCGAGGTGGAGGGCGACGGTTCGGTCCAGGTCGGCAACGTCACCTTCAAGGAGATGGACCTCTCGGCCCCGATCGCCGCCATCGAAGGTGCCCCCGAAGCGATCGACGAAGCCTGGCTCACCGCCAATGCCCGCGCACTCATTCCGGCTTTTGCCGGCTTCTCCTTCAGCAACGTGGCCGTGGACGTGCCCGATCCGGAGACCGAAGGCGCCCGCATCCAGGCCAGCGTCGGCGCGTTCGATCTGACGCTGTCCAAATACCTCAACGGCATCCCGACCGATGTCCTCACGTCAGGCAGCAACATCGTCATCCAGCTGCCGGAAACCAGCGACGACCCGCAACTGCAGCAGCTGATCGCCCTGGGCGTCACCAGTGTCGACGCCGGCTTCACCGTCGACGCATCCTGGAACGAGGCCAATGACACCATCGCCGTCGACGAGGTCTCGGTGACCGGCGCGAACCTGGCGACGGTCAAGCTCGCCGGCACCATCGCCAATGCGACCAAGGAAATCTTCGGCCTCGACGAAGATGTGGCCCTGATGGCCAGCATGGGCGTTGCCATCAGCCAGCTCAAGCTCGACGTCACCGATGACGGCCTCTCCGACATCATCCTGGCCAGCGTCGCTGCCGAACAGGGCTCGGATCCCGCCACGATGCGTCCGGTCTTTGCCGGCCTCGCCGAGGGCACCGTGGTTGGCATGCTGGCTGGTGCAGCGGAAGCCCAGAAAGTGGGGGCCGCGCTCAATGCCTTCATCAGCGGCAAGGCGAAGTATCTCACCATCGAGATGACTGCCAAGGAACCGCCGGGCCTGGGCATGATGGACTTCATGGCCGCCGAGGAAGATCCCACGGTCCTCATCGGCAAGGTCACCATCGACGCATCAGCCAAGTGACAAACAAAGGGCCGCTCCACAGCGGCCCTTCTTCTTTCGCCTGTAGCCGGCGTTAGCTGACTTCCCTTGCCGCCACGCCCATGCCCCAGGCCAGCAGTTCCCGGGCCATCTCGGGCGTACTGCCCTCGACATAGCAGCGCAGTTCCGGAGCGTTGCCCGAGGCCCGAAAATGCACCATGTCGCCCGACAGGGTACGGAATTGCAGCCCGTCGATGTCCGACACGCTGGCAATGCCATGCGGCGCAAACAGCCGCTGCGCATAGCCCTCATCGCCCGCCAACCGGTTGAGAAAGGCCGCGCTCCTTTCGCTCGGCACATCCTGCAGCCGATCGGCCAGCGCATGCTGCAGCGGCAGCGCCGCAACAAGCTGGTCGAGCGCCTTGCCCTGCTGGGCTGCCAGCCCGAGGGCGCAGAGAATCGGCAATACCGCGTCCCGCGTTGCCAGCGGCGCCAGCGCCCGGCCGCCAACCCGCACCCCCTCGCCAACGAACGTGCCGCCATTGGCCTCGAACCCAACCTCAGCCCCGCTTGCGCCGGCCATAGCCTCGACCACATAGGGCGAACCTACCCGCGTCCGCACCACGTTGCGGAAAAACCCGGTGCGCTCGATCGCCGAGTTGGAAGTGACCGGCGTCACCACGCTGTCGGCGCCCAGGCATTGCGCCGCCAAGAGGCCCAGCACGTCGCCGCGCACGAATGCGCCATGCCGGTCCATCAGCAGCGGCCGATCGCCGTCGCCATCGGCAGACACGATCGCGTCGAGCTTATGCTGGGCAACCCAGCCCGCCAGGGGCGCAAAGACGGCGTCGCCAAAGGCCTCGGTGTCGACAGCGACGAACCCGTCCCGCCGATCAAGGCTCACCACTTCGGCGCCGAAATGGCCCAGGATGCGCGTTAGCAGGTCGCGCGCCACCGTCGAATGCTCGAACACCCCGACGCGCAACCCGGTCAGGGCACCTGGCGGCAAAAGACCGGCAAAGCGCGCGAAATAGCGCTCCGCGGCAGCCCCCGCTTCGTTTGCCATGTCTGCGATCAGATCGGGGATTGTCTCGTCCCGCAGCGCCGCCAGGATGCCCGCCTCGTCCGCCTTGCTGATTTCCCCGCCGGGAAGATAGAACTTCAGCCCGTTGCGGTCGGCCGGAATATGGCTGCCCGTGACCATGATCGCCGCGCCGCCGGCCGCCATGGCATGCAGCGCCAGGGCCGGCGTCGGAATGGTTCCGCAATCGACGGGCTCGAGGCCCGCCGCCGCGATGGCCGCCGCGCAATCCGCCAGGATGGCCGGGCTCGATTGCCGGAAATCGCGGCCGAGAAACACCTGCCCCGCCCCGGCGCCGGCAAGGCCGGACACATGGCGCAGGAACGCAGCCGCATAGCGCCGCGCCGCCTGCCCCTCCAGCTCCACCGCCAGCCCGCGCAGCCCGCTGGTTCCAAACTTGAGACTGCTATCCGACATGTTCAGGCATATCCATAATAGGTCTTGAACCAGGAGAAGCACCCGGCAACCCCCGCTTCGTTGC
>CBFGMY010000190.1:0-7824 GCA_965650055.1 uncultured Devosia sp. | reverse complement strand
AGAAGGCTCGCCGCGAAGAGAGCTGGGTCAAGCTCGAAGAGATGTACAACGCCAATGAGCGCGTTGAAGGCACCATCTTCAACCAGGTCAAGGGTGGTTTCACCGTCGACCTCGAAGGCGCCATCGCCTTCCTGCCGCGTTCGCAGGTGGACATCCGTCCGATCCGCGATATCGCGCCGCTGATGAACGTGCCGCAGCCGTTCCAGATCCTCAAGATGGACAAGCGTCGCGGCAATATCGTCGTGTCGCGTCGCGCCATCCTCGAAGAGTCGCGCGCCGAACAGCGTTCGGAAATCGTGCAGCAGCTCGAAGAGGGCCAGGTTGTCGACGGCGTGGTCAAGAACATCACCGATTACGGTGCGTTCGTTGACCTGGGCGGTATCGACGGCCTGCTGCATGTCACCGACATCGCATGGCGTCGCGTCAACCACCCGTCCGAAGTGCTGACGATCGGCGAGACCATCAAGGTCCAGATCGTCCGTATCAACCATGAATCGCACCGCATCTCGCTCGGTATGAAGCAGCTGCAGGCCGATCCGTGGGATGGCATCGAAGCCAAGTACCCGATCAACGCCAAGTTCACCGGCCGCGTCACCAACATCACCGACTACGGTGCGTTCGTGGAACTGGAGCCGGGCATCGAAGGCCTGATCCACGTCTCGGAAATGAGCTGGACCAAGAAGAACGTTCACCCCGGCAAGATCGTCTCGACCTCGCAGGAAGTCGAAGTCGTCGTGCTGGAAGTCGATCCGGACAAGCGCCGCATCTCGCTCGGCCTCAAGCAGACCCTGGCCAACCCATGGGAAAGCTTCGCCGAGAAGTTCCCGGTCGGCTCGGTCATCGAAGGCGAAGTCAAGAACAAGACCGAATTCGGCCTGTTCATCGGCCTCGACGGCGATGTGGACGGCATGGTGCACCTCTCCGACCTCGACTGGCAGAAGTCGGGCGAAGTGGCCCTCGAAGACTACAACCGCGGTGACATGGTTTCGGCCAAGGTCCTCGACGTTGACGTCGAAAAGGAACGCATCAGCCTGGGCATCAAGCAGCTCAACGCCGGTGAAGCTTCGGCTGCCTCGGGCGACACTGCTGGCGAAGCCGGCGGCATCCGCAAGGGCGCTGTCGTCACCGGCACCGTGATCGAAGTCAACGATGGGGGCATTGAAGTCCGTATCGCCGACAGCGACATGACCGCGTTCATCCGTCGTGCGGACCTCTCGCGCGATCGCAACGACCAGCGTCCGGAGCGTTTCTCCAAGGGCGAGAAGGTCGACGCACGCGTCACCCAGTACGACCGCAAGACCTCGCGCATCCAGCTGTCCATCAAGGCACTGGAAATTGCCGAGGAAAAGGAAGCCGTCGCCAATTACGGTTCGTCGGATTCGGGCGCTTCGCTCGGCGACATCCTGGGCGCCGCGCTCAAGGGCCGCGAAGAGAAGTAATTCTCTGTCGGCAAACTATCGGGCCCGCGCTTCACAGCGCGGGCCTTTTGCTTTCTAAGCTTGAGCGCTTCCGGGAAGAGTGGTGGTTCGGAAGCAGCGGAAGAGTATCCATGAGGAATGCTATGCACTGGCGGGGCCTGACCGCACTTGACCTGCCCGATGTCGAGGCCATCGCCGCCAAGGTGCATCCGGACTTTCCGGAGGACATGGCCGTGTTTGCCGAACGGCAGCGGCTCTATCCCGACGGGGCGCGGCTGCTCGAACTGGACGGCGTCGCCGCCGGCTATATCCTGAGCCACCCCTGGCGGTTCAAGGCGCTGCCCGAGCTCAATGCGCTGCTCGGCGCCATCCCCGATGATGCCGACACTTATTATCTGCACGATCTGGCATTGCTGCCGGCGGCACGGGGCACCGGCGCGGCGGCCATGATCGTGGGCGATATCCTGCGCCACGCCCGGTCCACCGGGCTGGCCAGCGTCAGCCTTGTCGCCGTCAACGGCTCGCTGCCCTTCTGGTACAAGCATGGCTTCCGGGCGCTCAAGGCACCCGAGCTCGATGAGAAGCTGGCGAGCTATGAAGCGACGGCGCGCTACATGGTCAAGCACTTCTGACTTGTCAAACCGGCGGACCGGTTCTACCGGTCGGCTCCGACCAAGCGTGAGGCCGCCAATGACCGACCAGCCCCCTTCCGACGCTCACGCCACCATCGCCGCCTATACCTATCGCAAGTCGCGGGGCCGGTGGCGCGTGCTGGCCTTCGTCGCGCTGGCGATTGCCATCATCGTCGGGCTGGGGCGCTTCGCCCTGCCACAGGGGCCAGCAGGCGACCATATTGCGCGCCTCGTCATCGACGGCACCATCACCACCGACCGGGCCCGCCTCGCCGTGATCTCCGACCTGGTCGATGACCCTTCGGTCAAGGCCGTGATCGTCGCCATCAACTCCCCCGGCGGCACCACCGCGGGCGGCGAGGAGCTCTACGAGGCGCTGGGGCAGTTGCGGGCGGCCAAGCCCACCGTCGCCGTCATCGGCGAACTGGGCGCATCGGCGGCCTATATGACGGCCATTGCCAGCGACCGCATCTTTGCGCGCCGTCTCTCCATCGTGGGGTCGATCGGCGTGCTGTTCCAGCATGTCAATGCCGGCAAGCTGATGGAAACCATCGGTGTCGATCTCGACAAGGTGGCCTCGGGGCCGCTCAAGGCCGAGCCCGATTTTGACGAGCCGATGGACGGGGCGCCGCGCGCCTCGATCGCGGCGCTGGTCGATAACAGCTTCCAGTGGTTCGTCGACGTGGTCGCCGAGCGCCGGGGGCTCACCCGAGAGGCAACGCTGGCCCTGGCCGATGGGCGCATCGTCACCGGCCGGGTCGGGATCGAGACCGGCCTGATCGACGCGATTGGCGGGGAACTGGAAGCCATCGACTGGCTTGAGGCCGAGCATGGCCTTGCCGCCGACCTCGCCGTGAGCACCGTCTGGCCCCAGCCGGATCAGGGGTTCGACCTGATCGGCACCTTCCTCGGTGGCCAGGCGCGGGCCGCGCTCGGACTGCCCGAAGGCCCCATCACGCTTGACGGGCTGGTTTCGCTTTGGCAGGTTGGTTCAGCCCTCTGAGCAATAGGGTGGACGCCCACACGCGGAGCCTTTGATGATCAAGTCGGAACTCGTCGAGAAACTCGCGGCGGAAAATCCGCATCTGTTCCAGCGTGATATCGAAAATATCGTCAATGCCATCCTCGACGAGATCGGGGATGCCATGGCGCGGGGCGACCGGGTCGAGCTGCGTGGCTTCGGCGCCTTTTCGGTCAAGAACCGCCCGGCGCGCGTTGGCCGGAACCCACGGACCGGTGAACAGGTTGATGTGGGCGAAAAGTACGTGCCGCAATTCAAGGCCGGCAAGGAAATCCGCGAGCGGCTCAACCGTTCGTAACGGGGCCAGGGCTCCATAGGTTACCAGACGCATGATCAACAGAATCGTCGGTTGGGTGGTCCTCGTCCCGCTATGCCTGGGGCTGATCGTCTTCGCGCTGGCCAACCGGCATTTCGTCGCGGTCAATTTCAATCCGTTTGCGCCAGTCGATGGCGCGGTGGCGCCGGGCTATGGCGTACCGATGTTCGTGGTGCTCTATGTGGTGCTGCTGGTGGGCGTGCTGCTGGGCGGCATATCCACATGGTTCGCCCAGGCCAGCCATCGCCGGCGCGAGAAGCATTGGCGCCGCGAGGCCCATCTGCTCAATGGCGAGCTGGAAAAGCTGCGCCGCCACCATGGCCAGACCGGCACCGGTCCGCTGGCTGAAGTCGACGATCTCCTGGAGCTGCGCTGAGCGCGATGGCCGACCCCCTGATCATCAAGATTTGCGGCATCAAGACCTCTGAAATCCTCGAGACCGTTATCGCGTCCGGGGCCGACATGGTCGGGTTCATGCATTTTCCGCGGTCACCGCGCCATGTGAGCATCGAAGAGATCGCCACCCTGATCTCGGAAGCGCGCGGGCGCATCCAGACCTGCGTGGTGCTGGTCAATCCGGACAATAGCTGCGTCGCCGAAGTGGCCGCGCTGGGGCCGGACTGGATCCAGCTGCATGGCCCCGAAACGCCGCACCGCGTCGAGGCCATCCGCGCCGAAGCCGGTGTTGAGATCATGAAGGCATTGCCCATCGGCACGGCCGAGGATGTGGCCCATGTGGCCGATTTTATCGAGGTTGCCGACAGCATCCTGCTCGATGCCAAGCCCCCCAAAGGCGCCGATCGGCCGGGCGGGTTGGGCGAGACCTTCGACTGGAGCCTGCTCAAGGCGCTTGACCCGTCCATCCCCTTCATGCTTTCGGGAGGGCTGACGCCGCAGACCGTGGCCGACGCCATCAAAAGCGTGCGCCCCTATGGGGTGGACGTCTCCTCCGGCGTCGAAAGCGCACCCGGGGTCAAGGACAAGCGGCTGATCGAAGCGTTCATCCGCAACGCGCGAGCAGCACAGTAAGTAAGCACTGACAGACCTCACGGTGAGCCTGTCGAACCGCGAGGTCGGGCGCACCGAACCTCGTCCTTCGACAAGCTCAGGATGAGGTTCTCTCGGGGCATCGAGAGGACGCAATGGACGGCATCAATTCCCTGCGCAACGGTCCCGACGAGGAAGGCCGCTTCGGGCTCTATGGCGGGCGCTTCGTCGCCGAGACGCTGATGCCGCTGATCCTGGACCTCGAGGCGCAGTATCGCGCCGCCAAGGTCGACCCGGAATTCAAGGCCGAGCTGTCCGACCTCAGTGTCCACTATGCCGGACGGCCGAGCCCGCTCTATTTTGCCAAGCGGCTGACCGAGCAGCTGGGTGGCGCCAAGGTCTGGTTCAAGCGTGAAGAGCTCAACCATACAGGCAGCCACAAGATCAACAATTGCCTGGGGCAGATCCTGCTCGCCAAGCGCATGGGCAAGACGCGGGTGATCGCCGAGACCGGCGCCGGCCAGCATGGCGTGGCCACGGCCACCGTCTGCGCCAAGTTCGATTTGCCCTGCACCATCTTCATGGGCGCCACCGACGTCGAGCGGCAGATGCCCAATGTGCTGCGCATGAAGATGCTGGGTGCCGAAGTCCGCCCGGTGACGGCTGGTGCCGGCACGCTCAAGGACGCGATGAACGAGGCTTTGCGCGACTGGGTGACCAATGTGGACACCACCTATTACCTGATCGGCACGGCGGCAGGCCCGCATCCCTATCCGGAGATGGTGCGCGACTTCCAGAGCGTGATCGGCACCGAGCTCAAGGAGCAGTTCCAGGCGTCGGAAGGCAAGCTGCCCGATGCCGTGGTCGCCTGCGTCGGCGGCGGCTCCAATGCCATCGGCAGCTTCTACGCCTTCCTTGATGATCCCGAGGTCAAGCTCTATGGCGCCGAGGCGGGTGGGCACGGCATCGACACCGAGAACGGTCACGCTGCCAGCATGACCGGCGGCCGGCCGGGCGTGCTGCATGGCAACCGCACTTATCTGCTGCAGGACAAGGATGGCCAGATTCTCGAGGGCCACTCGATCTCCGCCGGCCTCGACTATCCCGGCGTCGGACCGGAACACGCGTTCCTCCACGACAGCAAGCGCGTCACCTATGCGCCCATTACCGACAAGGAAGCGCTGGAAGCCTTCCAGCTCTGCACGCGGCTCGAGGGCATCATTCCGGCGCTGGAATCGGCGCATGGCCTGGCGCAGCTGATGAAGATCGCGCCCACCATGGGCAAGGATGAGTCGATCGTGCTGTGCCTTTCCGGGCGCGGCGACAAGGACGTCGAGAGCGTCGGCAAATATCTGGGGCTGCTGTAGCCATGGGCGCGGGCCGGGTCGTCGTGATTGCCGGCCTGCTGGTGGCGGGGGTCGCGCCGGCGCAGGCCTGGATGACCTTTGTGAGCCGCGATGTCGCGACCGGCGAGCGGATCGGCATGGGCGCCAACGCCTTCAACGAGCAGGACGACCCAATACCGATGCTGTCGATCGTCTGTACGCCTGATGGCCTGGCGGCAATGTTCGACACCGGCTTCGTCGTCCCCCCGGATGCCGTGCTCGACGAACTGCCGACCGCGCTGCTGGTAGGCGCCGATGGCGGGGCATTCGATCCGTTCCCGGCGACCTTGCAGCCCCATGACCGGGGCGAGGGCGACGAAATGCGCATGCTGCTTGATGCCGGCGAGGCGATGGGCCTGGCCGAGTATGTGCTCGGCGCCAAGGCTACGATCCAGGTCGGCTACCGCCTGGGCGACAAGGACGTCGTCTCGAGCTTTTCCAATGACAGCGCGGCGATTTCCATCGGCGCGGTGCTAGGCGAATGCGAAGGCCGCAGCCCGACCAAGAGCAAGGGCTAATGCGGCACCATCGGAATTGACAGCCATCCCCTCACGCCCATAAACCCCAACCGGATAGGGGAACCTCCGCTCATGTCGCGTATCGAAAAGCGTTTCGCCGAAGCCAAGGCGGCCAACCGGCCGGCTCTGGTCACCTATGTCATGGCCGGTGACCCGGACCTCGCCACCAGCCAGGCGATCATGGAGGCCCTGCCCCAGGCCGGGTCGGACATCATCGAATTCGGCATGCCGTTTTCCGACCCGATGGCCGATGGCGTGGCGATCCAGCTGGGCGGACAGCGCTCGCTGGCCGGTGGCATGACACTGCGCGGCGTGCTGGGCATGGTGGAGGATTTCCGCCGCAAGGACGAAACCACGCCCATCGTGCTGATGGGCTACTACAACCCGATCTACATTTTCGGCGTCGACAAGTTCCTGGCCGCGGCCAAGGATGCCGGTGTCGACGGGCTGATCATCGTCGACCTGCCGCCCGAGGAAGATGATGAACTCTGCATTCCCGCGCTCAAGGCCGGGCTCAACTTCATTCGCCTGACCACACCCACCACCGACGACAAGCGCCTGCCGGCCGTGCTCAAGAACACGTCGGGCTTTGTCTATTACGTGTCGATGACCGGCATTACCGGCGCTGTCATCAAGTCGCGCGGCGCCGTCGGCGAGGCCGTGGCGCGCATCAAGAGCCATACCGACCTGCCGGTGGCCGTCGGCTTCGGCATCAAGACAGCCGAGGATGCTGAGGAAATCGGCAAGCATGCCGATGGCATCGTCATCGGCACGGTCTTGGTCGACGCAGTCGGCAAGTCGCTGGTGGATGGCAAGGCCACCGACCGCACGGTCGCCGCGGTGCGCGACCTGGTGGCCGACATTGCCGGCGGAGTTAAGCGGGCACGGGGCTGACGCCGCACCTCGGTCTGCCCCCTCCCCACAAGGGCGAGGTGTCGACTGAGGGGCTGGGGACAAAGAGCCCCAGCCTTTGCCCTCCTACCCTCACCCTGATAACATTTGCCACAATCACGGCTTAGGTGACGCCCCAGTCACCGCGCGAGGCTTGCCATGAACTGGATCGATAATTTCGTCCGTCCGAAAATCCGCTCGATGCTCGGCGCCAAGCCGACCATCGCCGAGAATCTCTGGGTCAAGGATCCGGAATCGGGCGAGATGGTGTTCTACCGCGATCTGGAAGCCAATCAGTGGGTGGTGCCCAATTCGGGCTATCACATGAAGATCAAGCCGGCAGACCGGCTCAAGACCTTCCTCGACAACGGCGCCTATGAGCTGGTGCCGGTGCCGTCCGTACCGGTCGATCCGCTGAAATTCCGCGACCAGAAGCGCTATCCCGACCGCCTCAAGGAGAACCGGGCCAAGACCGGGTTCGACGATTCCGTCATCGTTGCCACCGGCAAGCTGTTCGAGCGCGACGTCACCGTCGCGATCCAGGACTTCGACTTCATGGGCGGCTCGCTGGGCATGGCCGCCGGCCAGGGCATCATTACCGGCCTTGAAACCGCCGTTGCCCGCAAGACAGCCTTCGTGCTGTTCGTCGCCTCGGG
>CBFGMY010000189.1:0-7887 GCA_965650055.1 uncultured Devosia sp. | reverse complement strand
GCTAGCGCAAGGGCGAAAGCACTGGCTAACGAACACAGAGAAACGGCCCTGCCATGAACACCGTCGCCCTTGGGGAACTCGTCCTGACCAATGCCCGGATTGTCCTGGCCAATGAGGTGCTGGACGGCTCGGTCCGCGTGGATGGCGGCGTGATCACCGATATCGGTACGCCCAGCCGCACGGGCGTCGACCTGGACGGCGACTACCTGATCCCGGGCCTGGTCGAGCTCCATACCGACCATCTCGAGACCCACTATGCGCCGCGACCCCGCGTGCGCTGGAATCCGGTCGCTGCGGTGCAGGCGCATGATGCGCAGATCGCCGCCTCGGGCATCACTACCGTGCTCGACGCTATCAGGGTTGGTCTCGATGAAGATACCGACATGGTGACGCCGGACATGCGCATTCTGGCCGATGCCATCGCGGCCGGCATGCGCGCCGGTCGCCTGCGGGCCGAGCATCACATCCACCTGCGTTGCGAGGTTTCGTCGCCCGATTGCCTTGAGGCGTTCGAGCTGTTCAAGGATGACCCCGCGGTGCGGCTGGCCTCGCTGATGGATCACGCCCCCGGCCAGCGCCAGTTCACCAGCATGGACGCCTGCCGCGCCTATTATCAGGGCAAGAAGAAGATGAGCGACGCCGATTTCGCCGACTTCGTTCGCCGTCGCAACGAGCAGTCGCAGGCCCATGCCGGCCCGACGCGGCGCGCCATCGCCGAGATCTGCAACGCCAAGGGCATCGTGCTTGCCAGCCACGACGATGCGACGCGCGAGCATGTCGAAGAGGCGGAGGCGCTCGGCATGCACATTGCCGAATTCCCCACCACGCTCGAATCGGCCAAGGCGTCGCGCCAGGCTGGCATGGCCATCCTGATGGGCGGGCCCAACGTGGTGCGCGGTGGCTCGCATTCGGGCAATGTCTCGGCGCGGGCACTGGCCGAAGCCGACCTGCTCGATATCCTCTCGTCCGATTACATTCCCTTCTCCATGCTGCAGTCCGCATTCTCGCTGGCCGACAACGTGGAGGGGATAAGTTTGTCAAAGGCCATCCAACTGGTGACCAAGCGCCCCGCCGAGGCGGCTGGATTTGCTGACCGGGGCGAGATCGCCATCGGCAAGCGCGCCGACTTCGTGCATGTCCGGGTCGAAGACGGCATTCCCATCGTGCTGACGGTGTGGCGCCAGGGCCGGCGGGTGATATGAGCGGAACGTTCGTCGCCGTCGTGGGGGCAAGCGGAGCCGGCAAGGACAGCCTGATCGGCTTTGCCCGTGCCCGGCTGGAGACGAGTGGCCGGGTGGTCTTCGTGCGCCGCGTGGTGACGCGGCAGGCCGATGGCGGCAGCGAGGATCACGACAGCATGGACGCCGCTAGCTTCGCTGCGGCTGAGCGGGACGGGGCTTTCGCGCTGAACTGGGATGCGCACGGCCTGCGCTACGGCCTGCCGATCGCGCTGGAGGACGACCTGGCGGCCGGCCGGGTCGTGGTGGCCAACCTGTCGCGCTCGGTGATCCCGGGATTGATGGAGCGCTATCCCGACGCGGTGGTGGTGCTGGTCACGGCCGATCGCGACATTATCGAGCGGCGGCTGGCCAATCGCGGGCGCGAGACGGCGGAGTCGATCCAGGGTCGGCTGGATCGGCGGGTCGGCGACCAGCTGCCGGCCAGCACGGTGAGGATCGACAATTCCGGGGCGCTCGAGCTGGGCGGAGCGCAGTTTGTGCGGCTGCTGGAAGATGCGGCGCGGATGGGCGTGCGGGCTTAAGAAGAGAGGATACCCCCTCCTAAGCTCCCCCTGAAAAGGGGGAGGGATCGATCGAGTTTGAGGCTCGATCATGCCCAACTCACCGCGTGGATCCCTCCCCCTATCAGGGGGAGCTTAGGAGGGGGTATCCTCGCTAAACCACCAGCTCCATCCGCTCCGCCGGGAAGCGGCTGAGGGCGTAGGAGATTGGATTTCCTTCCGAATCCACGTCGACCGCCTCCGACACCAGCAGGATCGCGCCGGGTGCGAGGCCCAGCAGCTTGGTTTCCTCGACATCGGCATGACGCGCGGAAATGCGGGTCGAGGCGCGGGAATAGTCGGCAATGCCGTAGCTGGCAAAGACGGCCGTCGTGGATTCCAGTTCGGCGATGCGTGCCGGAAAATCGGCGAAGCGGGCATAGGCAAGCCAGGTGGTGACCCGCGATATGGGGCGGCCATCGGCCAACGACATTCCCTCCGTCCGCACCACTTTGGCGCCGATGCGCAGACCGAGCGCCGCGGCGATTGCGGCTGTCGCATTTTCCAGTCGATGGCTGAGACTGCGCGAAGTGAGGCTGGCGGCCTGGCCCCTGAGCCCCTCGCGGAAACGGGTGCGCTTGCCGATGGGATAACTGAGGCGCCTGGCGCTGCGCACGAAGGTGCCGCGGCCCTGTTCGGCGCCCACCACGCCTTCTTCCGCCAGCACCGCGAGCGCCCGGCGCACCGTATGCCGATTGGCGGAAAAGCGTTCCGCCAGAAGGGCTTCGGTGGGCAGCCGGTCGCCGCTGGCCAGCTTGCCGCCGACAATGTCGAGCCGGATCGCATCGGCGATGCGGCGCCAGAGGGCGACCCCGCCCAGCTCGTCTTTGGAAACTGTCATTGCATTTTCACACGAGAAGAGTAGCACCGGACTCAGGACATTAGTTGTCTAGTTCATTAGACAAATAGAGGCAAGCATGCAGACTGCATCCTTCGTCGACAGCCCGGCGCGCAAGGTCGTGCTCGATACGCTGGCCGCCGCGCCATCGCGCTCCCTTGCGGAGCTCTGGGACCGCTGGGCCGACAAGCCCGCGCATACCAGGTTGCGCGGCCCCGAGGTTGGGCTCGTCATGGTGCGTGGTCGTGCCGGCGGCGGTGGGGCGCCGTTCAATCTGGGCGAGGCCACGGTCAGCCGGGCCAGCGTGCGCATTGTAACCGGTGAAGTGGGGCACGGGTACAACTTGGGCCGCGACCTCGCCAAGGCCGAAATCATCGCCGTGATCGATGCGCTCTGGCAGCGCGACGCCGCACGGGTAGAGGCGGAAATTATCGAGCCGCTGCGGACACTTGCCGCAACGGCCGACCAGAAACGCCGCGACGAATCGGCCGCTACCAAGGTCGACTTCTTCACCATGGTCCGGGGAGACAACTGAGATGGATATCGGTCTCGACGGCGGTTTTGCCGACCCGGTACTGCAATCGCAGACGGCTTTCCGCGCGGTCATGGACGCGCTCGCCAACCCCGGAACGGCGCAAAAACTCGTCACACCCCCTTCGATCCGCAGCAGCATATCGACGGAATTGGCCAGCATACTGTTGACGGTTTCCGATCATGACACCGGCATATGGCTCGACGACGTGCTGCGCGCCGACGCTGATGTGCTGGAATTCGTGAAATTTCATAGTGGTGCCCCGGTGGTGCGGGAGCCGGGCAGGGCGGTCTTCGCCTTCGCGACGGGCGCCGACCACCTGCCGCGCTTCGACCAGTTCAACCTGGGCACGCAGGAATATCCCGATCGCTCGACCACCATCGTGCTGGCGGTGCCGGCGCTGACCGGTGGCGCTGAGTTGATCATGCGCGGTCCCGGCATCCGGGATCACGGTCATATTAGCTCCGTCGGGCTGCCCGGGGATTTCGTCGCGCAATGGGCTGATAACCGCGAACTGTTTCCGCGCGGCATCGACCTGCTGCTGGTGGCCGATGGCGCCGTGATGGGCCTGCCGCGCTCGACGCGCATTACCAGAGGACATTGACATGTATGTTGCCGTAAAGGGCGGCGAGGCCGCCATTGCCAATGCGCATGCTTTGCTCGCCGACCGTCGCCGCGGCGACCGCGCGGTACCGGCCCTGCGCCTCGACCAGATCGTCGAGCAGCTCGGGCTCGCCGTCGACCGCGCCATGGGCGAGGGCTCGCTCTATGACAGGGAACTGGCGGCTTTGGCGCTGGTGCAGGCGCGCGGCGACCTGATCGAAGCGATCTTCCTCGTTCGCGCCTATCGCACGACGCTGCCGCGCTTCGGCTATTCGAAGCCCGTCGAAACCGGGGAGATGCTGATCGAGCGCCGCATCTCGGCGACGTTCAAGGACTTGCCCGGCGGGCAGATGCTGGGGCCGACCTTCGACTATACGCACCGCCTGCTTGATCCCGCGATCGTGTCAGGCGAAGTGCCGGCGCCGCTGTTGCGGGAGGCCGACGCCGAGCAGGCGCCGCGCGTGACCGACCTGCTGGGTCGCCAGGGACTGATGGAGCCCGATGGCGACACCGATCCGGATCGCGAGGTCGGTGACCTGACGCGCGAGCCGCTGGACTTTCCGCTCGATCGGGATTTGCGGTTGCAGGCGCTGGCGCGGGGCGACGAGGGTTTTTTGCTGGCGCTCGGCTATTCGACGCAGCGCGGCTATGGCCGCAGCCATCCCTTTGTCGGCGAAATCCGCATCGGCGAGGTGGACGTGGAGTTCGATATTCCCGAACTCGGCTTTGCCGTGAGCCTGGGCCGCATCCGCGTCACCGAATGCCAGATGGTCAACCAGTTCAAGGGCAGTGCGAAAGTGCCGCCTCAGTTCACCCGCGGCTATGGCCTGGTCTTCGGGCAGGCCGAGCGCAAGGCCATGGCCATGTCGCTGGTCGATCGGGCGCTGCGGGCGCGTGAGTTCGGCGAGGATATCGTGGCTCCGGCACAGGACGAGGAATTCGTTATTTCGCACTCGGACAATGTGCAGGCGACCGGCTTCGTCGAGCATCTGAAGCTGCCGCATTACGTGGATTTCCAGGCCGAACTTGACCTGATCCGGCGCATGCGGGCGGAGCACGAAGCGGTGGCGATGCGGGAGGCGGCAGAGTGAACAGGTTTCGCAGTCATCCTTCCCTCCCCCTTGAGGGGAGGGATCGAGGGAGGGGGTCGTTGGGTGATCCAGTGATGGACCCCCACCCCCAGCCCCTCCCCTCAAGGGGGAGGGGAGCCGAGCATCCAGCCCTGGAGTGCCTCCAATGAACACCGTCGCCCAATACAACTTCGCCTATCTCGATGAGCAGACCAAGCGGATGATCCGGCGGGCTATTCTCAAGGCCATCGCCATTCCCGGTTATCAGGTGCCGTTCTCGTCCCGCGAAATGCCCATGCCCTATGGCTGGGGCACCGGCGGCGTGCAGGTGACGGCGTCGATCATCGGGCCGGAGGACGTGCTCAAGGTTATCGACCAGGGCGCGGACGACACCACCAATGCCGTCAGCATCCGCGCTTTCTTTGCCAAGGTCGCGCAGGTGGAAACCACGACGCACACATCCGAAGCCACCATCATCCAGACGCGGCATCGCATTCCGGAAAAGGCGCTGGGGCAGGGGCAGATCCTGGTCTATCAGGTGCCGATCCCCGAGCCGCTGCGCTTCCTCGAACCGCGCGAAACGGAAACGCGGAAAATGCACGCGCTCGAGGAATATGGGCTGATGCATGTCAAGCTCTACGAGGATATCGCCCGCCACGGTCGCATCGCCACGACCTATGCCTATCCGGTCAAGGTCGAGGGTCGCTACGTGATGGACCCGAGCCCCACGCCCAAGTTCGATAACCCCAAGATGCATATGAGCGAGGCGCTGCAACTGTTCGGCGCCGGGCGCGAGCACCGTATTTATGCTGTTCCGCCGCATACCGAAGTGGTGAGTCTGGATTTCGAGGACCACCCCTTCGCCATCCAGCATTTCGAGGAGCCCTGCGCGCTGTGCGGTGCGGAACAGGTCTATCTCGACGAGGTGATTTTGGATGACCGCGGCGGGCATATGTATGTCTGCTCGGACACCGACAATTGCGAGGAACGACGCGCGGCCGGGCATGTCGGGGTGCTGGGCATGGAGGCGGCAGAATGAGCCGCAGTAGTTGCAGTCATCCTTCCCTCCCCCTTGAGGGGAGGGACCGAGGGTGGGGGTCGTTTGGTGGTCCACTGACGGACCCCCACCCCCAACCCCTCCCCTCAAGGGGGCGGGGAGCCGAGCATCGAGTGCTGGAGCATCGCCATGTCTGAACCCCTTCTCCGCGTCGAGAACCTGACCAAGTATTACGGCAGCCGGTTGGGCTGTGCCGATGTGAGTTTCGAGCTTTGGCCGGGCGAAGTGCTGGCCATTGTGGGGGAATCCGGCTCGGGCAAGACAACGTTGCTCAATTCCCTGTCGGCGACGCTGGAGCCGAGCTCGGGCCGGACCCTCTACCGCATGCGCGACGGGCTGTGGCGCAATATCTATGAGCTGAGCGAGGCCGAGCGACGCTTCCTCGTCCGCACCGACTGGGGCTTCGTGCACCAGAACCCGGCCGATGGTCTGCGCATGACCGTGTCGGCCGGCGCCAATGTCGGCGAGCGGCTGATGGCGGTGGGCGACCGGCATTATGGTCGTATCCGCGAGACGGCGCTCGATTGGCTCGGGCGGGTGGAAATCGCGGCCGACCGTATCGACGACCAGCCGCGCGCCTTTTCCGGCGGCATGCGGCAGCGGCTGCAGATTGCCCGCAACCTGGTGACCGGGCCGCGGCTGGTCTTCATGGACGAGCCGACCGGCGGGCTCGATGTGTCGGTGCAGGCGCGCCTGCTCGACCTCTTGCGCGGGTTGGTGGGTGAACTGGGCCTGGCGGCTGTCGTCGTCACCCACGATCTTGCCGTGGCCCGGCTGCTCAGTCACCGCATGATGGTGATGAAGGACGGCTACGTGATCGAGGCCGGGTTGACCGACCGCGTGCTCGACGATCCGCGCGAGCCCTATACGCAACTGCTCGTGTCTTCGATTTTGCAGGTGTGAGGATGGCGGAAACATCCCGACCCCTCACCCGTCTCGGCCTCCGGCCGATCCACCCTCTCCCTCAAGGGGAGAGGGGAGGTCTGGTGGTTGTTCAGGCTCAGTGCCCCCCTTCTCCCCTTGAGGGAGAAGGTGCCCCGAAGGGGCGGATGAGGGGTCTCTTTCACACTCGCGGAGTTAAGTCATGACCGCCCTGTCCGTCAAAAACCTCGCCAAGACTTTCACCATGCATCTGCGTGATGGGGTGATCCTGCCCGTGGTGGAGAATGTGAATTTCGACGTCGAGCCCGGCGAATGCGTCGTGCTGGGTGGGCCGTCCGGGGCGGGCAAGAGTTCGATCCTCAAGATGGTCTATGGCAATTACGGCGTCGATGCCGGCGCCGTCGTGCTGCGCCATCATGGCGAAATGGTCGATCTGGCGACGGCCGATCCGCGCACCGTGCTGACACTGCGGCGCGACTCGATCGGCTATGTCAGCCAGTTCCTCCGCACCGTGCCGCGCGTTTCGGCGCTCGATGTGGTGGCTGAGCCGCTGGTCATCCGCGGGACCGACAAGGCGGAGGCGCAGCAGCGCGCCCGGGAACTGCTGGCCCGGCTCAACCTGCCGGAACGGCTGTGGAGCCTGCCGCCGGCGACATTCTCGGGTGGCGAGCAGCAGCGGGTGAATATCGCGCGCGGTTTCATTACCGATCATCCGGTGCTGCTGCTGGACGAGCCAACGGCGTCGCTCGATGCCACCAACCGGGCGGTGGTGGTCGCCATGATCGCCGAGAAGAAAGCTGATGGCGTGGCGCTGCTCGGCATTTTCCATGACGAGGAGGTGCGCGCGCAGGTGGCCGATCGCATCGTCGATGTCACGGTCTTCGCCCCGAGGGCCGCGGCATGACCCGGCTCGGCGACAAGCCCTATGTGCACCCCACGGCGCAGGTCACCGGCTCGACCCTGGGGCGCTACACCGAGGTGGGTGCGGGATGTCACGTCTCGCGCTCGAGCCTGGGCGACTATTCCTATTGCGTCGACAATACCCAGATCGCTTATGCGCAGATCGGCAAGTTCGCCAATATCGCCAGCCATGTGCGCATCTATGCCAGCATGCATCCGATGGAA
>CBFGMY010000188.1:0-7890 GCA_965650055.1 uncultured Devosia sp. | reverse complement strand
TCAACGCCAATTTCTATTCGTCGGGCCAGGTTTGTGCCAACGGCACGCGGGTCTTCGTGCAGGACAAGATTCGTCCAACCTTCCTCGATCGGCTCGTGTCCCGCACAAGCAAAGCCGTGATCGGCGATCCGCTCGACGAGGCGACGCAGGTGGGGCCGCTGGTTTCCGAAGCGCAGCGCAACAAGGTGCTGGCCTATATCGAGGCCGGCAAGGCGGAGGGGGCCAGGCTCCTGATCGGGGGCAGGGTGCCGCCCAGCCAGAACAGCGGTTTCTACGTCGAGCCGACGGTGTTTGCCGAAGTGACCGACGAGATGACGATTGCCCGCGAGGAGATCTTCGGGCCGGTCATGGCCGTGCTCGGGTTTTCCGAGGAAGCCGACGTCATCGAACGGGCGAATGCCACCGAGTTCGGCCTCGCGGCCGGCGTGTTCACCGCCGATCTGGCGCGGGCGCATCGGGTCATCGGTCAGCTCGAAGCCGGCACCTGCTGGATCAACACCTACAACATCACCCCGGTGGAAGCGCCGTTCGGTGGGGTCAAGCAATCGGGCGTTGGCCGCGAGAATTCCCGCGCGGCGCTCGACCACTATAGCCAGATCAAATCGGTCTATGTCGCAACGGGCCCGGTCGGGGCTGCTTACTAGGAACGGCGTCATGGAAGCGGATTTCGTCATCATCGGTTCGGGCTCGGCCGGCGCCGCCATGGCGGCGCGGCTCAGCGAGGACGGCAAGCATTCGGTGATCGTGCTCGAATTCGGCGGTTCCGATATCGGGCCGCTGATCCAGATGCCGGCGGCGCTCAGCTACCCGATGAACATGCCGCGCTACGACTGGGGTTTTCGCAGCGAGCCGGAGCCGCATCTGGGCGGCCGCACCCTCGGCGTGCCGCGCGGCAAGGTGGTCGGCGGCTCGTCCTCGATCAATGGCATGGTCTATGTGCGTGGCCATGCCGGCGACTATGACCATTGGGAAGAGAGCGGCGCCTCGGGCTGGGGTTATGCCGATGTCGTCCCCTATTTCAAGCGCATGGAAAATTGGCATCCCGGCCCGCATGGCGGTGACCCGGACCGGCGCGGCAATTCGGGGCCGCTGCATGTGACGCGCGGCAAGCGCGACAATCCGCTGTTCAAGACCTTCGTGGAAGCCGGCAAACAGGCCGGGTTCGAGCTGACCGACGACTATAACGGCGAGAAGCAGGAAGGCTTCGGGCCGATGGAGCAGACGGTTTGGAACGGCCGTCGCTGGTCGGTCGCCAATGCCTACCTCAAGCCCGCGCTGAAGCGACCGAACCTGACGCTGGTCAAGTGCTATGCCCGCAAGGTGGTCATCCAGAACGGCCGCGCCACAGGCGTCGAGATCGAGCGCGGCGGACAGGTCGAGATCGTCAAGGCCAATCGCGAAGTCATCGTCGCGGCATCCTCGATCAACTCACCGAAAATCCTGCTGCTGTCGGGCATCGGCCCGGCCGCGCAACTGGCCGAGCATGGCATTCCCCTCGTGGCCGACCGGCCCGGCGTCGGGGCCAATCTGCAGGACCATATGGAGCTCTATATCCAGCAGGCGTCGATCCAGCCGATCACGCTCTACAAATACTGGAACCTGTTCGGCAAGGCGCTGATCGGGGCGCAATGGCTGTTCTTCAAGAACGGGCTGGGCGCCTCCAACCAGTTCGAAAGCGCCGCCTTCATCCGCTCCAAAGCCGGGGTGAAATATCCCGATATCCAGTTCCATTTCATCCCTATCGCCGTGCGCTATGACGGGCAGGCGGCGGCCGAGGGGCATGGCTTCCAGGCGCATGTCGGACCGATGCGCTCGGCCTCGCGCGGGGCGGTGACACTACGCTCATCCGATCCCAAGGCGCCGCCGCGCATTCAGTTCAACTACATGTCCGATCCCCAGGACTGGGCCGATTTCCGCCACTGCATCCGCGTGACCCGCGAGATTTTCGGGCAGAAGGCATTCGACCCCTATCGCGGCAAGGAAATCCTGCCGGGCGACAAATATCAGACCGACGACGAACTGGACGACCACATCCGCCGCCACGCCGAAAGCGCCTATCACCCCTGCGGCACTTGCAAGATGGGCCGGGCCACCGACCCGATGGCCGTGGTCGATCCGGAGTTGCGGGTCATCGGGGTGGACGGGCTGCGGGTGGCCGACAGCTCCATCTTCCCGCGCATCACCAATGGCAACTTGAATGGCCCCTCGATCATGGTGGGCGAAAAGGCGTCCGATCACATCCTGGGCAAGGCCATGCTGCCGGCAGACAATGGCGTGCCCTGGATCAATCCACGCTGGGAAACCTCGGATCGCTAGACCACCCTCAGGGCCGCACGGCTCGGAACCCCGAAAATAGTGACTGTTTGGGTGCCCCTTTGACGTCAGCACGTGAAGCCAAGGACAAGCAGTGGATCGATTACTATCTGCCACTCGCGGAATCAGGCGATCCAAAAGCGCAAATTGCGGTTGGATGGGAGTACGCCCGTGGCAAGATTTTCAAAAAAGACGTCGAAACGGCAGAAAAATGGCTTAGGACAGCCCAACAAAAGTCCCACGAATTGGCGATATTTAACATCCTCAAATTGCTATCCCTTGAGAACGATCGGCGGCTTGAGGCAGTATTTAAGGAGCAAGACTCTTGGAGTCTTGGGGCCATATACATGAAATACGGTTGCGCCAAAATCAGGTGGGGCGATAAAACTACCGGACTGGCAATGTTGCGGATTGCGGAGGCGAAAGGGAACTTGTACGCCGCCATCAGGCTAATGCATCTGGAAAACAGTATTGCGAAAAGGATCGTATTGTTTCCGACAATAGCCAAAATGTCATTGGATTGGTACAAGGCCAAGGTGAAGGACCCGGACGACGAACGTGTTCTGATATGAGTGTGTTTACCCGGGTTGCCTTGGGTCGCTGAAGCAAGGATGACGAGTGCCGGCGCGCTGACGCTTTGGCTGTGGCGCGGCCGGGACAGGGCTGTGCCTAGGAACGCTCAAGGAACGGAGTTGTCCCACTCGAAATCGGCTTCGGAAAAGTGGGACAAAAACCACCCAAAAACACAACGAAATCAATGGGCCAAAATTGCCTGGCGATCCCGGAGGGACTCGAACCCCCGACCAACAGCTTAGAAGGCTGCTGCTCTATCCAGCTGAGCTACGGGACCAGCGCAGGTGCCCCCCTTTACCCGATTTCTGGCCAAAGGAAACGCCCCTTGTTGCGCGATCAGGGCAGGGCGCCGGCGGGCGGCGCTGCCGGGGCAGGGGGGCGGGCCGTGCTGCCGCGCACGATCATTTCCGAGCTCAGCACCATATGCATCGGCACCCGGCTGTGCCGTTCGCCCTCGATCACATCGATCAGCGCGCCGGCCGCGATCCGACCCAGTGCCGCCCGCGGCTGCCGCATCGTCGTCAGAGGGGGCCACACATGGGCCGCCAGCGCCAGGTCGTCGAAGCCGACGACCGAGACATCTGCCGGGCAGTCGAGGCCGTTCCGGCGCAAGCCGGAAATGAAGCCGACCGCACTTTCGTCATTGGCCGCGAAGATAGCGGTCGGACGGCTGTCGAGGCGCATGAAATGCTGCGCCGCGATCACCCCGGCCTCCATTTCGAAGGCGCCAGGCAGCATCCATTCGGGCCGAACGTCGAGCCCGCCGGCCTGCATCGCCCTGCGAAAACCAGCCTCGCGCTCCATTGTCAGTACGTTTCCCTCCGGGCCCCTGATATGGCCCACGCGCTGGTGGCCGAGCTCGATCAGGTGGCGGGTGGCGCGTTCCGCCGCGTAGGCATTGTCCGTCTTGACCGTGTGGAACGGCGCATGAGGGATTTCCTCGCAGACCACGATGAGCGGAAACGGTGTCGGCGCGCCGGTGAGTAGCATCAGCTGTTCGAGGTCCACCGAACCATCGAACAGCAGCAGGCCGTCGACCCGGTTCGACATGAAATAATCGCGCATCCGGACCCCGGAATCACCACCCGAAAAGCGGTTGGCCACCAGCACGCCATAGCCCCGCGCCGTCGCCTCCCGCTCCACTGCATCGAGGATGACCGAGAAGAATGGATTGCCGATATCGGGCAGCGCAACCAGGATGGTCCGGGCCGTCTTCTGGCGCAGCGAGCGCGCCGATTGGTTGGGCGTATAGCCGGTGACGCGAACAGCCTCCGAAATTCGCGCACGGGTATCCTCGCTCACCCGTTCGGGGCTCGAAAGGGCGCGGCTCACAGTGGCGGTGGAGACGTGCGCAAATTGTGCAACGTCTTGAATCGTCGGCGTTTTCTTCACCAGATTCATCTCTGGCAGCGCCCCCTCTCGCTGTCAGTAACCCAAACGGTCTAATTCGATCTTGACAGGTGCGCAAGGCGTGTACGAAACTCATGCAATCGATTGCAGAGATTTCGGGACCCGAGACATGCAATCGATTACACGCCGCCAGCTGGGGATGTCTCACAAGAAGACAACCTTGCGGCTGGCAGCTTCGCGGGAGCGTTTCGCTCCAAGTGATCGTTGGGAGGACAACCTATGAAGAAGTTTGCAGTGGTTGCCGCTATGGCAACTGCTTTGCTCGGCTCCACCGCTGTCAATGCAGCGGATGTCGAAGTTATCCATTGGTGGACGTCGGGTGGCGAACAGGCCGCCGTTTCGGTTTTTGCTCGTGAGTTCGACGCCCTGGGCGAAGACAAGTGGGTCGATACCGCCATTGCCGGTGGTGAAAACGCTCGTTCGGCTACGCTGCAGCGCACCCTCGGTGGTGATCCTCCGGGCGCCGCACAGTTCAACATCAGCCGTCAGTTCGAAGAACTCGCCGAAGCCGGCCTGCTGCTCGACCTGACCCCGCTGGCGACCGAAGAAGGCTGGAAGGATTTCATCCGTCCCGCAGCCATTCTCGAAGTCTGCGAATTCGAAGGCAAGATCTACTGCGTCCCGGTGAACATTCACTCGTGGCAGTGGGCCTGGGCTTCGGTTCCGGCTTTCGAAAAGGCTGGCGTTCCGCTGCCGAAGAACCTCGATGATTTCATTGCTGCCGCTCCCAAGCTGCAGGAAGCTGGCGTCATCCCCTTCGCCATCGGTGGCGAAGCCTGGCAGATCGGTGGCGCCATGGGCGTCGTGATGCTGTCGCAACTCGGCAAAGCCGGCCACGAAGCCATCTACAAGGATCGCAACCTCGAAGTTGCTGGTGGCCCTGAAGTCAAGCACGCCATTGAGATCTTCAAGAGCCTCAAGGGCCTGACCGACGAAGGTTCGGCTAACCGCACCTGGAACGACACGACCAACCTCGTGATCCAGGACCAGGCTGCCCTGCAGATCATGGGTGACTGGGCTCGTGGCGAATTCGCCGTTGCCGGCGAGAAGCCCGGTGTCGACTATGCTTGTATCGCTGGCCCGGCTGAGCAGCCCTACCTCGATACCGGCGGCGACATCTTCCTGTTCCCCAAGCAGGATGATCCGGCTGTTGAAGCTGCCCAGCTGAAGATGGCCTCGATGATGGTCAATCCGCAGGTCCAGGCTCTGTTCAACAACGCCAAGGGTTCGCTCCCGGTGCGTGACGACGTTGACATGTCCCTCGCCGACGATTGCATGAAGGCCGGCCTTGAGATCCTCAAGGACCCCGACCACGTGATCCAGGGCGCTGGCATCTACCTGACCCAGGACTCGATCGGCCAGATGGACGATCTCTGGGCTGAAGCCTGGGCCAACCCCGACCTGACCGTCGAAGAAATCCAGCAGCGCTTCGTCGACATCATCGCGTCGGCTGAATAATCCATAGTGGACGAACCGGGTGACCCCTCAAAGGGCCACCCGGTTTGCATTTGGGGCAAAACTGGTCGCGCCTGAGTCGGACCGCCCTTCACCTCGACCCATAAGGGAAATCGTCATGGCTCAGCTTGCTACGGCCAAAGAGGGCGGTGCTGTCATCAAGGCAGCCAGTTCCTCTGGGCGGAAGCCGTTCCGCATCACGACGCTCATGTCAGTCATCGGCACGCTGCCGCTCATCCTGACCGCCGTCGGTGTCTTCGTTATCTGTATCGTCTATTCGTTCGTGCTGTCCTTCACCAATTCGCGCATCTTCCCGGCCTTCGGCGTCGAGAATTTCGTTGGTACCGATCAGTACGCCCGCCTCTGGTCCACCGGCCGCTGGCTGATCTCGGTCAACAACCTGTGGTTCTTCGGGTTGATGTCCATCCTCGCCAACATGACCGCCGGCTATCTGCTGGCCGTGTTCATGGATCAGCGTATCAAGGCGGAAGACTGGTTCCGTTCCATTTTCCTCTACCCCTTCGCCATGTCGCTGGTCATTACCGGCCTCGTCTGGCGCTGGATTCTGGATCCCAACTACGGCATCCAGGCCACCGTTCGCGGCCTCGGTTTCACCGACTTCGCCTTCGCCCCGCTGGTCAGCGCCGATACGGCCATTTATGGCCTCGTGGTCGCTGGCATCTGGAATGGCGTGGGCGTCACCATGGCCATCATGCTGGCGGGCCTGCGCGGCGTTGACGGCGAAATCTGGAAAGCCGCCAAGATCGATGGCATCCCGGCCTGGCGGACCTATCTCTTCATCGTGCTGCCCATGATGCGTGGCGCGATCCTCACCGCCTTCATCCTGCAGTGCGTCGGCGTCGTGCGCGTCTTCGATCTGGTTGTCGCCATGACCCAGGGCGGTCCTGGTATCGCCACCCAGATGCCGGCCGTCTTCGTCATCCAGCACATTACCGATCGCTCCAATGTCGGCCTCGGCATGGCCGCTGCGACCATGATGCTGCTGCCGGTCGTCGTGCTGCTGAGCATCCAGGCATTTGCGCAATGGCGCGCCAACAAGGCCAAGGGGTACTGAGCCATGACCACTGAAACCATGGCCGCACCCGTCGGCAGTTCTCAAGTCGCAGCCGGTCCGCGCGGCGCCAAGCCCAAGAGCCTGACCATCTCCCGCGTCGGCATCTATGCCTTCCTCGTGCTGGCCGCCCTGTTCTTCCTCATGCCCCTCTGGGTCATGGTCGTGACCTCGCTCAAGACCATGCCGGAAATCCAGTTGCGCCACATCTTCCAGTGGCCGCAGCAGATCACCTTCGAGCCCTGGCTCAAGGCCTGGGACACCGCCTGTACGGGTCGTGATTGCAACGGCCTCAAGCCGGGCTTCCTCAACTCGGTCAAGATCACCGTCGTCGGCACCATCATCTCGATCATCATAGCCTGCCTCAACGGCTACGCGCTCAGCTTCTGGCGCTACAAGGGTGCCAATGTCCTGTTTGGCCTGCTCGTGTTCGGTGCTTTCGTGCCCTACCAGGTGGTGATCTATCCGCTGATCATCGGCATGCGCGAACTGGGTATCTTCGGTACCTTCCCCTGCATCATCATCATCCACACCATCTTCGGCATGCCCATCCTGACGCTGCTGTTCCGCAACTTCTTCGCGGCGCTTCCGCCCGAGCTGTTCAAGGCAGCGCGTGTCGACGGGGCAGGGTTCTGGCAGATCTTCTTCCAGATCATGATCCCCATGGCCGTGCCGATCACCATCGTGGCTGTCATTCTGCAGGTGACCGGTATCTGGAACGATTTCCTGTTCGGCACCGTCTTCGCCGGTCGCGAAAACATGCCGATGACCGTGCAGCTCAACAACATCGTCAACACGACAACCGGCGTGCGCGAATACAACGTGCACATGGCGGCGACCATCCTGACCGCTGCCGTGCCGCTGGCTGTCTATTTCATCTCGGGTAAATGGTTCGTCCGCGGCATCGCCGCCGGTGCGGTGAAGGGTTAAGACCATGACGCAACACAGTGTTTCCATCAGGGATCTGTCCCTCAATTTCGGCAATGTGAAGGTTCTCGAGCATCTGGACCTCGACATCGCCCAGGGTGAATTCATCGTCCTGCTCGGGCCCTCTGGCTGCGGCAAGT
>CBFGMY010000187.1:0-8019 GCA_965650055.1 uncultured Devosia sp. | reverse complement strand
TGCGATGGACTTGCACGGGCCGCACCAGGGCGCCCAGAAATCGACCAGCACCGGCTGCTCGAGGGACGCATCGATCACGTCGGCCTTGAAAGCCTGATCGCTCGAATCCTTGATCAGCGCTCCGGCCGGGATGGTGGACTGGGGGGCAGCGGCGACGCCGTTGAACGGAGTGGACATGACGGAAACAAGGCCCTTCAGACACTAGCAAACTGGGATATTCGCGGACCTTCTTGCGCCCGCAAACGGTGATGTGACAAGCCCCTCAATCCACAAGACGACGACAAGATGATGGCCGCGCCAAATTGTGGGTTGCAATCGGACAAGTGATTGGGCATATAGGCGCGCGTCGCCGGACTGCCAAGGCAAGCCGGAGACAACGGAGCGCGGGTGTAGCTCAGGGGTAGAGCATAACCTTGCCAAGGTTAGGGTCGTGGGTTCGAATCCCATCGCCCGCTCCAATCTTCCCAAAAGGAAGAAACGATCAAAAGGCCGGACCTAGTGTCCGGCCTTTCGTTTTTCTGGCTCAGGGCAAAGTGTGCCCGGCGGTGCGGAACAGGCGGTACCATTCCTCGCGGGTCAGCTGCACGTCCGAGCCGGCCGCAGACTCCTTGACGCGACCCGGATTGGTGGTGCCGAGCACGACCTGGATATTGGCCGGGTGCCTGACGATCCAGGCCACGGCGATGCCCGTCGGGGTCACGCCATACTTGGCCGCGAGGTCGTCGATGGCGGCATTGAGCTCGGGATAGGCCTTGTCGCCGAGGAAGATGCCATCGAAGAAGCCCTTCTGGAACGGCGACCAGGCCTGCAGCATCATCTTGTTGAGGCGCGAGTAATCCAGCAGACCGACATCGCGGGAAATGGACTGGTCGAGCCCGGCCATATTGGCGGCGACACCCTGCGCAAAGAGCGGCGCATGGGTAATCGACAATTGCACCTGGTTGGCGACCAGGGGTTGTTTCACCGCGCTCTTGAGCAGTTCGATCTGCCCGGGCGTGTGGTTGGAGACGCCGAAATGGCGCACCTTGCCTGAGGCAGCGATCTGCTCGAAGGCATCCGCGACCTCCTCCGGCTCCACCAGCGTATCGGGGCGGTGCAGCAGCAGCAGATCGAGATAGTCGGTCTTGAGCGCGGCCAGCGAGCCATCGACCGTGGCGAGGATGTGCTCTTTGGAGAAATCGAAGTAACCCTTGCGGATGCCCACCTTGGACTGGATCACCACGTCTTCGCGCTGGGCCGGGGTCAGCGTGACCGCCTCGCCGAAGCGTTTTTCGCAGAGGTGGCGCTCGCCGCCATAGATGTCGGCGTGATCGAAGACGTTGACGCCGGCATCGCGGGCGGTGCCGACCAGGGTGGCAATTTCGGCATTGCTCATCTTGGGAATGCGCATCAGGCCGAGCACGACGCTGGATACGGTACGGCTGGTATGGGGGAGCGTGTAGGTTTTCACGGTGTTATCCTTGGGCGAATCCTTGGCGAAGAGGATACCCCCTCCCAACCTCCCCCTGATAGGGGGAGGAGCGCGTCCGCCGCTTGTCAAAAATCCCGCCACAAGCGAGATCTGTTCCTCCCCCTGTTCAAGGGGAGGCTAGGTGGGGGTACTCTTCTGTAGACCCAGAAACCCCGTCAGCTCGCGCGCCGCGGCGGCCCCTGCCCGGTTGGCGCCGATGGTCGAGGCCGATGGTCCATAGCCCACCAGATGCACGCGCGGATCGCGGGCGACCTGGGTTGCCAGCCGCCCGGTCATGGTGATGCCGCCGCTTTCTTCCCGCAGCAGCAGCGGGGCCAGGTGATCGAGCGCGCTGCGGAAGCCGGTGCACCAGAGAATCACGTCGACATCGAGTGTCCGGCCATCGGCCCAGCGCACGCCCGATGGCGTGATCTCGGAAAACATGTCCTGCCGCTCGAGCACGCCGCGTTCGCGCATCGCCATAATGGCAGGTGTCAGCGGCAGGCCGGTGACGGAAACCACCGAATTGGGCGGCAGGCCGGCCCGCACCCGATCTTCCACCAGCTTCACGGCGGCGCGGCCCGCTTCCTGGTCGAAGGGACCCTCGCGGAAGCGGGGCGGGGTGCGCGTCACCCAACTGGTGCGGGTGACCGCTGAAATCTGGTCAAGCAGCTGGATCGCCGAAATGCCGCCGCCAACGATGAGCACGTGCTGGCCGGCGAAATCCTCGGCCGCGTGGAATTGCTGGGTATGCAACTGGCGGCCGCGGAAACTCTCGCGGCCTGGATAGTCGGGAATGAACGGCTTTTCCCACGTGCCTGACGCATTGATGATGCCCCGGGCGGAGAACAGACCCCGATCGGTCTCGACGCGCAGCCGCCCGCCCCGGTCGCAGACGACCTTCACGCTGGCCGGACGCAGCACATTGAGCCCGAAGCGCTCCTCGTAGGCGGCAAAGTAATGCGGCACAGCCACCGAGGCGCGCACGCTGTCGTCGCCACCAGCGCTGTCGGCAAAGCTCATGCCGGGCAGGTCATGCACGCGATTGACGGTGGAAAGCGTCAGTGAGGGCCAGCGATATTGCCAGGCACCACCCGGCTGCGGAGCCCGGTCGAGCACGAGGAAATCGCGTCCGGGCTCAAGGCCGAGTTGCTTGAGATGATAGGCCGAACTCAGCCCGGCCTGACCGGCGCCGATGACGACGATATCGAGCTTGATGGCGACACGGGCGCTCTGATCCTGATCCGACACGTTTGGTCCCCGGTGCAACCCATGCCATGTAGGATGGCGGAACGGCGCGAGCAACCTCCGCGGCCCAGCAGGGTTGTGAGTTCAGGAGACCGGATATGGCACATGTGACATACGATATCGTCGAGCATGATGGTGGCTTTGCCTACAAGGTCGGGGACGTGTTCTCCGAGACCTTCCCGACCCACCGTGCCGCGCATGAGGCCGCTTTTGCCGCGGCCCAGCGCCAGCAGGTCGGCGGCAATGACGAAGCCATCCTCTATCAGGACAGCAAGGGCCAGTGGCACGAGGAGCAGGCCGATGGCGGCGATCGGCCGGACACCGAGGTCGAGGATGATATCAAGGACTAGCCTTCACATCTCTCCCGCTATCCCCGCGCTGCCAGATGCTTGCCGGTCAATGATCCCTTGGCCTTGAGCAGATCACCGGGAACGCCCTCGAACTGGATCGTGCCGCCATCCTGGCCGGCGCCCGGCCCCAGGTCGATGACCCAGTCGGCGCGCGAAATCACGTCCAGGTTGTGCTCGATGACGATGACCGAGGAGCCGGCATCTACCAGTCGGTCGAACAGGCCGATCAGCGTATCGACGTCGTTCATGTGGAGGCCCGTCGTGGGCTCGTCGAGCACGTAGATATTGCCCTCCTTGCCCAGTTCGGCCGCGAGCTTGAGCCGCTGGCGCTCGCCGCCCGAGAGGGTCGAGAGCGGCTGGCCCAGCGTCAGGTAGCCCAGGCCAACATCGTCTAGCCCGCGCAGGATCTTGGCGATGGCCGGCTCGGTAAAGAACTCCACCGCATCGGAAATGCTCATCAGATAGATATCGCTGATCGATTTGCCGCGCAGGTGATGCTCGAGCACCTCGGGCAGGAAGCGCTTGCCTTCGCAGGTCTCACAGGTGGTGATCATCGGATCGAGATGGGCGAGATCGGTATAGATGACACCCAGCCCGTTGCAATCGGGGCAGGCGCCCTTGGAATTGGCCGAGAACAGGGCCGCGTCCACGCCGTTCGCCTTGGCGAAGGCCTTGCGCACGCTGTCGAGGATACCGGTATAGGTGGCCGTATTGGAGCGCCGGGACCCGCGCGCCAGGTTCTGGTCGATGATGATGGTGTCGGGGTAGGCCGAGGGCAGGCAGCCCTGGATGAGGCTGGACTTGCCCGAGCCCGCAACGCCTGACACCGCCGTCAGCACGCCCTTGGGGATGGTGACCGAGACGTCCCTGAGATTGTTCAGTTTGGCATGGGCGATGTTGAGCTCGCCCGTCGGCTTGCGCACCTTGTCCTTGATCGGCTGATGCTTCTTGATGTGGTTGCCGGTCAGCGTGCCCGAGCCCAGGAGGCCGGCATAGTTGCCCTCATAGACCACCTCGCCGCCCTTGCTGCCGGCAAAGGGTCCCATGTCGACGACATGGTCGGCAATGGCGATCATGTCGGGCTTGTGCTCGACGATCAGCACCGTATTGCCCTTGTCGCGCAGTTGCTGCATCAGGCCGGCGAGGCGGCCGACATCATGGGGATGGAGCCCCACCGAGGGTTCGTCGAACACATAGGTGATGTCGGTCAGCGACGAGCCCAGGTGCCGCACCATCTTGACGCGCTGGCTCTCGCCGCCCGATAGCGTCGAGCTTTCCCGGTCAAGGCTCAGATAGCCCAGGCCGATGGTGACTAGGTTCTCGAGCCGCAGCGCCAGGGCTTCCAGCATCGGCCCCACTTGCGGCGCCTTGATCTGGCGTACCAAAGCGGCCAGTTCGCTCACCTGCATGGCCGACAGCTCGGCAATGTTGTGCCCGTCGACCTTGCTGGCCAGGGCCGCCTGGTTGAGCCGGGCGCCGTGGCAAGCCGGACAGAGGGCACGGGTGAAGATCTTCTCATATTCGCGCAGCACATGCGGCTGCAGGCTTTCGGGGTCCTTGGAGCCGAGGCCACTCTTGAGCTTGGAGACGACACCCTCATAGGTGAGGCCGATCTTGCCGACCTTGATCTTACGCCCGTCATTGAGGTGGAAGAGGTTGTGGCGCTCTTCCTCGGTATAGTCCTTGATGGGCTTGTCCATGTCGAACAGGCCCGAATTGTTGAAGACTTCCCACCACCAGGTATCGATGGCGAAGTCCTTGGGCAGTAGCGCACCCTGGTTGAGCGACCTGGATTCATCGACCACAGCCGACATGTCCATTGCTGCCACCTGGCCGATGCCCTCGCAATCGGGGCACATGCCGCGCGGATCATTGTAGGAATAGAGCGATGGGGGCCCCAGCCTGGGCTCGCCCAGCCGGCTGAACAGCACGCGCAGCATCTGTGCCGCATCGGTCACCGTGGCGACGGTCGAGCGCGAATTGCCGCCCAGCCGCTGCTGGTCGACGATGATGGCAGCCGAGATGTTTTCGAGCTGGTCGGCATCGGGCTGGCCGTAGCGCGGCATGAACTGCTGCACGAAAGCGGGGTAGGTTTCGTTGATCAGCCGCTGGCTCTCCGCCGCGATGGTGCCAAAGACCAGCGACGACTTGCCCGAGCCGGATACGCCGGTGAACACCGTGATCTGACGCTTGGGAATATCGAGCGAGACATTCTTGAGATTGTTCTCGCGGGCGCCGCGAATGATGATCGAGCCATAGTCGGGGTTGGTCACGGACAGTCCTCACTGGGCACGACCTCGTGGTTCGACAAGCCCACCATGAGGTCTACTGATAGTTGCGAGCAGACCTCATCCTGAGCTTGTCGAAGGACGAGGTCGTGGCGCGATCGTGTGATTACGCCGGCTTGCTGACATGACGTGTCAGCAAGCGCATTTTCGACAAGCAACGCCCGGTTTCAAGCGCCCACGGACTTGCGGATCAACGCAGCGAACATGTCCTCGTCCGCCTCGGTCAGTCTGGTGACGGCAAACGAGGTTGGCCACACCGTGCCGTCATCGAGCCGCGCTGCATCGTTGAAGCCGAAGCTGGCATAGCGGGCATCGAACTTGCCGGCCGGGGTGAGGAAACAGACGACCTTGCCGTCCCCATTGGCCCAGGCCGGCATGCCATACCAGGTCTTGGGCAACAGGCTCGGCGCATTCTCGGTCACCAGCCTATGGATGGTCTCGGCGATGGCCTTGTCGCTGGCATTGAGCTCGGCGATCTTGGCAAGCAGATCGCCCAGGCCATCGGCCTTCTTGCCCTTCTTGCGCTCGACCTTTGCATCCTGCATCGCCTCCATCTCGGCGTCGGAAAAGGTCTTCTTGGACGTGGCGGCTTTCTTTGCGGTGGCCATCGAAATTCTCCTTGGTCAGTCGAGGGTGGCGAGGAGCTTGTCCAGCGCCGCGATGAAGTGGGGCCAGGATGCCTTGGCGCCCTTGTAGGCAGCATCCTGATCGGGCCGGAAACCGGTCTGCTCCATGCGCAGCACAGTTCCCGTAGAGGTCGGTTCGAGGGTGAAGGTGACAACGCTTTCGAGGCCGAAGGCGTCCCAGGTGTAGGACAGGGACCTAAGGGGCTCGACGTCGAGCACCTGGCAATCGACCACCACATTCACCTCGGGCTTGGGCTGGCGGCGCAGGGTGAACTTCTGGCCTTTGACCGGCTTGAAATCGGTCTGCATCAGCCACTCCTCGATCAAATGCGGTTGGGTCAGCGCCCGCCAGATCTTTTCCGGCGGATGGGCCAGGACGCGTTCGATGGTGACGGTGCGAAGCTCGGACTTGGCGATGGTCACGGCTCAGCTCCGGCGGCGCCATTTGGCCATATAGGGCAGCGCAAAGAGGTAGAGCCCGGTGGCCAGCAGCAGGAACAGGGGCAGCAGCGGCACGTAGGACACCCAGACGAGGGGCTGGGGCTGGGCGAGCGCGATGAAGGTGGCGGCGACGCTGAGCGTGAAGGCAATCGAGATCCAGCGATGGAACTGCCGAACCCACTGGCTGGCATTCCGGCCGGCTGGCCGCAGGTCATTGGAAACGGTGGTCATTGGTCCATCCTCGTCAGCAAATTTTCCAGGTCATCGAAGCGCGCTTCCCAGTAGCTCGCCATTTCGCTGGTCCAGTCGGCCAGCGGCGTCAGGGCGCCCGGCAGGGCGCGGTAATGCGTCTGGCGGCCGGCCGGGCGATCCTGCACCAGCCCGGCCTGCTTGAGCATGGCCAGGTGGCGCGACACCACGGGCTGGGAGACCCCCGAGCCTTCCGTCAGAGCACCGACGGTGGTCTCGCCCTGCCGGCACAGGCGCTCGTAGAGAGCCCGGCGGGTCGGGTCGGCAAGGGTCCGGAAAAGGGTGTCCTGGGCTATCGACATAATCCATGCCTCGTTGGCTATGAATTGACGTATAGCTGCTCAGCTATGAGTTGGTCAAGCCGATTTTTGTGCTGCCAACGCCATGGAGGGTCAGGCGAAGTTTTGGCGGATACGGCTAGGCAGCGGGCGATAACAGCGCGACATTGGGCGCGCGAAGACTGTGGGCTTCGAGGGGAGAGGAAGCGTCATGATCGGAAATTTGAAGTCGGCCCTGGGGCTGGCGGTTGCCATTGCCGGCCTGCTGTCGGCAGGCCAACCCAGCTACGCCGCGGTCGTTCTGGTCGGCAAGGGCGCCCCGCAGTCGGAAGCCTGCAAGGCGGCCGGCGGCACCGAAAGCGGCCAGATGTGCGTGCTCGAGAGTGGCCAGGCCTGCCAGTCAATGGCGCTGGCGCGCGACAATACCTGCCTGGATGCAGAGGGCAACGTCGTCGAGGAAGGCCCCGATATCGGCAGCAACCTGCCACCCGATGAAGGCGGCGGCGGCGACGACTACTAGTCGCCGCAGCGCCATGTCGTGGGCAGGCGCCTAGATGGCGTTGCCCTGCGCATCGAACAGATGCAGGCGCGCCGGGTCGATATAGGCGCTCACAGTCGAGCCCAGCTCCACCTTGCGCTGACCTTCCAGCACGATGTTGAGCGGCTGCCCATCCGAGGTGGTGGCATAGACCACCGTCTGGCCGCCCAGATTTTCCACCAGATCCACGGTGATATCGGCGAGCTTGACGCCGCTGCCATCGGCGATGGCGATATGCTCGGGCCGCACACCCAGGGTCGCGGCACCGGCAACGGCGCGTGACAGGCTGAGGCTATTGCCCGCCACCTTGAGGCCGGCGCCATCGCTGCTGGCGGTGAGGAAGTTCATCTTGGGCGAGCCGATAAAGCCGGCGACGAAGAGGTTCTTCGGGCTGTTATAGAGCTCGAGCGGCGCCCCGGCCTGCTCGATGACGCCGGCGCGCAGCACCACGATCTTGTCGGCCATGGTCATGGCCTCGACCTGGTCATGGGTCACATAGATCATGGTGTTACCCAGATCATTGTGCAGCTTGGCGATCTCGACGCGCATCT
>CBFGMY010000186.1:0-8073 GCA_965650055.1 uncultured Devosia sp. | reverse complement strand
GTTGCTCCCGCGCGGCCTTGCGGGTGGCGACGATCTCGTCGCGCACTTCGCCGAGGCGGCCGGCAATGGTGATCTGGTCCGGTGTGCCCAGATAGGCGCCCCAGAAGATGTCGAGTTCTGGGTCGGCCGCCAAGAAGGCGGTCTGGCCATCGAGCATGACCACGGTGTCGTCGCGCACCGGACCAAGGCGGCGGCCGGTGGTGATGTGCACGGGCTCGCCGATGCGGTTGAGGGCGATGCCATGCGCGGCGGTCAGGGCCTGGATGGAGGTGATGCCGGGGATGATCTCGACCGTGAAGCGGGTGCGCAGCCGCTCGATGATGCGGATGGTGGAATCATAGAGGCCCGGATCACCCCAGACGAGGAAGGCGCAGCTACCCTCTTCGGGCACATCGGCCAGCAGCGCCTCGAAGCGCTGGGCGAGGGCGGCATGCCAGTCATCGACGCCGGCGCCGTAATCGGGGTTGGCGGCGTCGCGTTTGGGGACGCTGTATTCGACCGTCCGGCTGGCCGGATTGGTGACGTAGCGCGCCACGATATCGCGGCGCAGATCGGCCAGGTCCCCCTTGCCGTCGCCCTTGTCGGGAATGAACAGCACGTCGGTCCGATTGAGCGCATTGATGGCCTGCACCGTCAGATGCTCGGGATTGCCGGTGCCGATGCCCACCACGAGAAGAGTTTTCATGAGCGTTTCCTTGCCCTGACCCGTGGGTGTTGACAAGCCGTCTCGATCGCAGTATTCAACCAATTAGTATTATACAAAACGGTTGAATTAAGATGACCGACGCCCTGAGCACCACGCTTGCCGCCCTTGCCGACCCCACCCGCCGGGCCATTCTTGCCCGGCTCGCCTTGGGCGAGGCCAGCGTCAACGAACTGGCCGAACCGTTCGACATGACGCTGGCCGCCGTCTCCAAGCACATCAAGGTGCTCGAGGGGGCAGGGCTGGTCAGCCGCGGCCGGCAGGCGCAATGGCGCCCCTGCAAACTCGAGGCCGCGCCGATGCGCGACGTGGCCGCCATGGTCGAATTCTACCGTAAGTTCTGGGAGCAGAACCTCGATCAACTCGACGCCTACCTCACCAAGCTGCAGACCCCGCAAACCGACACGAAGAACTGACAAGGAGACGAGACATGAACGCCCAGACTTTTCCCAATCCCTTCAAGACCGAGCTGCCTGCCAACGAGCCCTTGATCATCATGTCGCGCACCTTCGACGCGCCGCTCGACCTGGTGTGGACTGTGTGGACGCAGAAGGAGCACGTGGCCTATTGGTTCGGGCCGCGCGAGGACAACCAGGTCGTCCATTACGATGTTCGCACCGGCGGCAAATGGCGCATTGTCTCGACCATGAGCGATGGCTCGGAGGTCGTGTTCTTCGGCACCTATCTGGCCGTTGAGCCCAAGACGATGATCCGCAACACCTTCGTGGTCGAAGGCATGTTCGCGGAAGACGATCGGTTCTACGAGGAACACCGCTTCGAGGAGCGCGACGGCAAGACCTACTACCGCTCGGTCAGCAAGGTCGATTCCATCGAGGCGCGCGACGCCATCGTCGCCACCGGCATGGAATGGGGCGCCAATGCCAGCATGGTGAAGGTGGACGAGATTTTGCGGCGGCTGAAGGCGAAGAGGTAATCCAGAGACTGCCGCATCCACCGCGCGGCACCTCCCCCTCGACGGGGGAGGGTGGGAGGGGGTGTTGAGAGCCCCGATATCGGGGCTAAACATCCCCACCCATGATCCCTCCCCGCAAGGGGGAGGGTGTCGACTGATAAATCGAGGTTCAATTCGCCCCTTCGCGGGCCAGAAACGCGCCTAGCTGATCGAGCAATTGCGACGTGCCTTCCCGGCGGATGTCGTTGCCGTCGCCGGCAAAACCGTCGAGGAAGGCGCCATGTTCGGTCATGACCAGGATGGCGTGGTCACCATCGGGCTTGATCTCGAAGCTGGTCAGCGACACCGAGATGCGCACATCGTCCAGGTGCATGTCGTAACTGTAGATGATGCGCTCGTTGGGCACGATGTCCTGATAGACCGCCCTGAACTTGTGCACCGCGCCACCGGGCGGGCCGCCGACGCTGGTCTCGATGCCGCCGACGCGGAAATCCATGCGGTGCTCGTCCTTGCCCCAGGTCTCGGGCGGGTTGAACCATTTCTGCTTGGTCGCCTCGTCGCTCAGCGCCCGATAGAGCCGGGCCGGCGTGGTTTTCCAGCGGCGCTCCAGGGTGAAGCTGCCATGGGTAATGCTGCGGCTGGTCACGTCCGCGTCTCCGGCTCGTCGGCGGTTTCGGCGAGGAAGTCGCCCAGCCGGTCGAGCCGCTTGACCCACATGGTGCGGCGGTCGTTGAGCCATTGCTCGGCCAGGCTCAGCGCCTCGGGCTGGATCTGCACGGTGCGGACGCGGCCCACCTTCTGCGAGCTGACCAGCCCCGAATGCTCCAGCGCCTGCAGGTGCTGCACCACCGCGGGCAGCGACATGGCGAAGGGCTTGGCCAGCTCGCTGACCGAAGCGGGGCCGCGGCTGAGGCGGTCGATCATGGCCCGGCGGGTCGGATCGGCCAGCGCCTGGAACATGAGGTCGAGATTGGATTGTTGGTTAAGCATGATATTAAGTAACAAATCGGGCGTGGCCGTGTCAACGCGCTTGACCTTCCCATCGGGGAATCCTGCAGAAGCGGTTTTATCGGCCTCAAAACGGAGTTCTGCCATGAAGACCTTGCTGCTCGCATCCGCCCTTGTCATTGCCCTCGCAACCCCGGCCTGGACCCAGGAACATACCGGCCATGGCGCGGCCGCCGGGGCAGGGAGCGCGGCCACCGAGGCCTACAAGGCCGCCAATGCCAAGATGCATACCGACATGGATATCGCCTATAGCGACGATCCCGACGTCGATTTCATCCGCGGCATGATCCCCCACCATCAGGGCGCGGTGGAGATGGCGCGGGTGGTGCTTGAGCATGGCACGGACCCGGAAGTGAAGGCGCTGGCCGAAGGCGTGATCAAAGCGCAGGAGGGGGAGATTGCGTGGATGGAGGCGTGGCTGGCCAAGAAGGGGCTTTAGCGCGAGGCTCTCAGTCGGACATCCTCCCCTTGCGGGGCTTGGGAGTGGCCCGCAAGGGACAAATCGCTCCAGCGGAGCGATTTGAGCGACCAAGGCCATGAGAGCTGCGCTCGAATGGCTGGAGCAAGGGTGGGGGCGTTTGGCCCGGATATCGGGGCTCTCAACACCCCCTCCTGGCTTCCCCCAAGGGGGAGGTGCCGCGCGGTGGTTGGGGCGGGATTGCGCCCCCTAAGCCTTTACATAGACCCAGGCATCCCGGCCGGAGGTCAGCGTTACCAGCACGCGCTTGTAGTCGGCCACTTCATATTCGTCCGCCGCGGCGAGTTCGGCCAGAGTGACGGCGAAGACCTTGCCGGCGACGCTGTCGGCGGGGTTGCCGGTCTTGATAACGATGGGGTGGAAGCGCTGGCCGCTCTTGCGCAGCACGTCGGGGTCGGTGATCTCGACCATCGACTGGGCGAAGCCGGGCATGGCGTCGTCCTCGCCATCGAGCAGGCGCTTGAACTGCGCCAGCTGCACCTCGGGCAATTGCAGCGTGCCATAGGAAAACAGCAACTCGGAACGGCTCTCGGCCATGGTCAGTCCCTTCCCGGTCGGCTGACCGAATTGCGCACGATCAGTTCGGCGCGAAGCAGCACTTCGGGCCGCCGCGGCGGCTTGCCCTCCAGCAGCGCCAGCAGCAGGTCCATGGCTTCCTCGCCGATCTTGAGGCGCGGCTGCTTCATGGTGGTGAGCGAGGGGGTGACGAAGCTGGCAAAGGAGATGTCGTCAAAGCCCATGACCGAGAACTGCCGCGGCAGGTCGTATTTTCTTGCGTTGAGAGAAATGATCACGCCGAGCGCCGTGGCATCGTTGACGCACAGAAACGCGGTGGGCAGCACGTCGCGCACGAACATCTGCTCGGCGGCGGCGCGGCCTGCCTCGGTGGTGCCGTCGCCGTCGAGGATGAGACGGGGATCGACAGCCAGGCCCGCGCCCTGCAGCGCCGCCCGGTAACCCTGCTCGCGCAGTTGGTTGACCGCCTTGCTGGTCGAATGGCCGATAAAGGCGATGCGGCGGTGCCCCTGCGAGATCAGGTGCTCGGCGGCGACCCGGGCGCCTTCGAAATTGTCGACGCCGACAAAGGGCACGTCGCTGTTGGGCACTGGCTCGTTGACCGCGACGATCGGCGGCAGGCGCCCGTCGCCGCCCTCGCTGCCAAAGCCATAGGGCAGATGGCCCGTGAACAGGATCAGGCCATCGGCCTGGTTGGAGCTGATGAAGCGCAGATAGTCGGTCTCACGCGTGGCGTCGTTCTGCGTATTGCCGATCAGCACGCCATAGCCGCGCTTGCTGGCTTCGGTCTCCAGCCCCACCAGGATGTTGGAAAAGTTCGGGTCACCCACATCGGGCGCCAGGATCAGGATCATGTTGGAGCGGCGCATGCGCAGCGAGCGCGCCATGGCATTGGTGGTGTAGCCGGTGCGGGCAATGGCCTCGTTGACGCGCCGCCGCGTCTCGTCGGCGACCTTGGTCGGTTCGTTGATGGCGCGGCTGACCGTGGCGATGGATACGCCGGCGATCGCCGCAACGTCCTCGATGGTGGCCAGCTTCTGATGCTGCAATTGGCGCTCCGCCCCGCGCGAACCGGCTCGGCGTCCCGCTTTTCGTTGCCTTAGCAGAAGGCGCGGGTTGCGCCAGACCTACGGCACACGGTTATACAGTTTTCGAATTGTGTAAACCTTTACATCATCCATGAAAACCTTTACATCGGTGATCCAAGGACGAAGAAGCGGGTTCAGCCGCCGGCGTCCAGGGGAGGGGTCCAGACATGTCCAGCGCCGAAGGCACGCCCGCGCCGATCATCCTGTCAGCCAACAGGATATCGAAGTCGTTCGGCGACATTCCGGTGCTGTTCAGCGTCGATTTCGACATTCGCCCCGGCGAAGTGCACGCCATTATCGGCGAAAACGGCGCGGGCAAATCGACCCTCATCAAGATCCTCAGCGGCATCGAGCAGCCCACCTCGGGCTCCATCAGCTTTGACGGCCAGACCGTGGTACTGCCGCCCAATGGCGCGGCTGAATCCATGGGCATCGTGCTCATCCACCAGGAGCAGAACCTGGCCGAGCACCTGACGGTGGCCGAATCCATCTTCCTCGGTCGCGAGCTCAAGCGCTTTGGTTTCCTCGACCTCAAGCAGATGCGCGAGCGCGCCCATGCGGTCATGGAAATGCTGCATGTGCATGTCGACCCAGATGCGCGCATCAATACGCTCTCGGTCGCCGACAAGCAGATGGTGGAAATCGCCAAGGCCATCAGCCGCGAAGCGCGGGTGCTGATCATGGACGAGCCGACCGCCGTGCTGTCGGTGGGCGAGACCGAGACGCTGTTCGAGCAGATCCGGCGCCTGACGGCGCGGGGCGTGGCGGTGATCTTCATTTCCCACAAGCTCGATGAGATCATGGAACTGGCCAACCGCGTCACCGTGCTGCGCGACGGGCAGTTGATCGCCACTGTGGGCACCGAGGCGCTGACGCCCGATTCCATCGCGCAGATGATGGTCGGTCGCGAACTGTCCAACCTCTACCCGCCCAAGCACGAGCCCGATGTCGATGCTCCGGTGGTGCTCGGCGTGCGCAACCTGGTGGCGCGGGGCGTCAAGGACATTTCCTTTGACCTGCGCAAGGGCGAAATCCTGGGCTTTGCCGGGCTGATCGGCTCGGGCCGCACCGCTGTGGCCGAAGCCGTGGTCGGCCTCAGCCACCGCAGCGGCGGCGACATCACCCTCAATGGCAAGCCGGCCAACTTCACCCGGGTCGCCCAGTCGGTCGATGCGGGCCTCGCCTACATGACCAAGGACCGCAAGGGCAAAGGCCTGCTGCTCAATATGGGCCTGCGGCCCAACCTGACGCTGCTGACGCTCAAGCTCCACCTCAAGTTCGGCTTTCTCGACGGGTCGAGCGAAGCACGGGCGCTCGATCGCGCGGTGCGCCGCTTCGACATCAGGGCCCGCGACGCTGCGGTCGCCGTCGGGCGCCTGTCGGGCGGCAACCAGCAGAAGCTGATGCTGGGCAAGACCATGGAGAGCGAGCCCGACATCATCATCATGGATGAGCCGACGCGCGGCATCGATGTCGGGACCAAGCAGCAAATCTATCACATCATCGCTGCGCTGGCGGCCGAGGGCAAATCGATCATCCTCATCTCCTCGGAAATGCAGGAGGTGATCGGCCTCAGCCACCGCGTGGTGGTCATGCGCGAAGGGCGCCTGGCCGGCGTGCTTGAAGGCGCCGAGATCACCGAATCCGAAATCATGCGGTACGCCGCCGGCATCAAACAGAGTGAACATCATGACCGCATCAGCGCCTGATACGGCCGCCAAGCCCGCGCGCGCCTTCCGCGTCGACCTCAAGACCGTCGGCCCGCTGCTGGCCCTGGCCCTGCTGGTGCTGCTCGGCATCTCGCTCAACGAGAATTTCCTCAGCTACAGCAACCTGACCAACGTGCTGGCGCGCTCGAGCTTCATCGGCATCATCGCCATCGGCGCCACCTTCGTCATCACCTCGGGCGGACTGGACCTGTCGGTCGGCTCGATGGCGGCGGTCATTGCCGGCGTCATGATTATGGTGATGAACTGGCTGATCCCATCCATGGGCATCGGCTGGAGCGTGGTGCTGTCGGGCATGGCGGCGGGCATTCTGCTCGGCGGTTTCGCGGGCGTGTTCAACGGGTTGATGATTACCCGCGGCCGCATCGAAGCCTTCATCGTGACACTGGGCACCATGGGCATTTTCCGCTCGCTGGTGACGTTCCTGGCCAATGGCGGCACGCTGTCGCTGAACTTCGAAGTCGCCGACGTCTATCGCCCGGTCTATTACGATGGCCTCTTGGGCGTGCCGTGGCCGATCATCGTCTTCGCGCTGGTCGCGATCGGCGGCGAACTGGTCATGCGCTACACCGCCTTCGGCCGCTATTGCGCCGCCATCGGCTCCAACGAGCAGGTCGCCCGCTACTCCTCGATCAATGTCGATAATGTGCGGCTGATGACCTACATCCTCCAGGGCATCCTGGTGGGCGTCGCCGTGCTGCTCTATGTGCCGCGCCTCGGCTCGGCGTCGAGCACCACGGGCGTGCTGTGGGAACTCGAAGCCATTGCCGGCGTGATCATCGGCGGCACCACGCTCAAGGGTGGCTATGGCCGCATCTGGGGCACCGTGGTCGGCGTCGTGATCCTCGGGCTCATCGGTAACATCCTCAATCTGCAAAGCCTGATCAGCCCCTACCTCAATGGGGCGTTCCAGGGCGTCATCATCATCCTGGCAGTGCTGCTGCAGCGCGGTCGCCGCACGGCCTGACCAGGCACGAGTTTACATCGCCCAACAAGGGCACTTTCGGGAGGACTACGAATGAAACTGGCTAAAACCCTCATGGCAGCGACGGTTCTCGTCGGCCTGACCGGCGCAGCCGTCGCCCAGGACAAGGTCACCATCGGCGTTTCCGTGCCGGCGGCCGACCATGGCTGGACCGGTGGCGTCAACTACTTCGCCCAGCAGGCCATCGAGCGCCTGAGCACCACTTACCCGAATGTCGAGTTCGTCTTTGCCTCGGCGCCCGACGCGCCCAAGCAGATCGCCGACATCGAAGACATGGTCGCGACCCGCGGCATCGACGCCCTGGTGATCCTGCCGGGTGACCCGGACGCGATGACCTCGGCCATCAAGCAGGTCAAGGATGCCGGCAAGTTCGTGACCGTGGTTGACCGCCAGCTGTCGATCGATGGCGTGGAAAACCTCTACGTGGCGGGCGACAATCCGGGCCTGGGCGCTAACTCCGCCGAATACTTCAAGGAAGTCATGCCTGACGGCGGCAATATCGTCATCCTGCGCGGCATGCCGATCCCGATCGACCAGCAGCGCTTCGACGGCTTCATGGCCGGCATCGAAGGCACCAACATCACCGTGCTCGACGACGAATTCGCCAACTGGAACCGCGATGACGGCTTCAAGGTGATGCAGGACTTCCTGACCC
>CBFGMY010000185.1:0-8201 GCA_965650055.1 uncultured Devosia sp. | reverse complement strand
AGCATATTCCGGGCATTGGCTCGGCCTTCGATCCCGACGATTTCGTCGGGACGCTGAAGTCGGCCCACGTGGACTCAGTGACCATCTTTGCCAAATGCCACCACGGCTGGTCCTACTACCCCACCAAGGTCGGCGCCCCCCATCCACAGCTGACGCGCGACCTGATGGGCGACATGGTCAAGGCCCTCAACCAGGCTGATATCGAGTGTCCCATCTACATCTCGGTGCAGTGGGACGAGCGCAATGCGCGGCTGCATCCGGAATGGCGCGCCCGCTCGGCCACCAAGAACCGGTTCGATCCCGGCCAGTTGCAGGCCGGCTGGCACACGCTCTGCCTCAACCACAAGCCATACCGCGATGAGCTGCTGGCACAGGCGCGCGAGCTTGCAGCCAACTACGCGACGCCGGGCCTGTTTTTCGACATCGTTCTGTCGCCCGACTGCGTGTGCCAGGCCTGTCTCGACACCATGGCCGAGCAGGGTCTTGACCCCGAAAACCCGGAAGATCGGCTCAAGAAGGATGAATGGGTCAACGAAGTTTTCCGCGGCGAGATGAGCGCCGCCCTGCGCCCGGAATTTCCCGGCCTGCGCATCTTCTACAATTGCGGCCACATTCATAAGCAGGGGCCGAAGCGCTTCGCCCCCTATTCGCATCTTGAGCTGGAAAGCCTGCCCACTGGCGGCTGGGGATACGATCATTTTCCTTCCAGCGCCCGCTATGCTGCGACACTCGGGCTCGATTTCCTGGGTCAAACCGGCAAGTTCCACACCTCATGGGGCGAGTTTGGTGGCTTCAAGCATCCCGATGCGCTCGAATACGAAGTCTCCCAGATGGTGGCTCTGGGCGCCAAATGTCTGGTTGGCGATCAGCTGCACCCCAATGGCGCCATCAATCCGGACACGTACGCATCGATCGCTCCGGCCTATGCCCGCATCGAGAAGCTGGAGCCCTATCTCGAGGGCGCCCGGCAGATCTCGGAAGTGGCCATCCTGACGGCCGAGTACTTTCACAGCGCCGGTGACCGCAACAACCGCGCCGATGACGGCGCGGCCCAGATACTGCTCGAGCTCAAGCGGCCGTTCGACGTCATCGATCCGAGCGCCGATTTTGCCAGCTATCGCGTCATCATTCTCCCCGATGAAGTGCCGGTTGAGGGTGAACTTGCGCAACGCCTCCAGGCGTATCTGGCGGGCGGTGGCAAGCTCTTGCTGTCGGGCAATTCCGCCCTAGGCGCCGATGGGCGCTTTGCCGTTCCCGCGGGCATTGTCAGCCGGGGGGCGGTTTCGTTCACCCCCTCCTATCTGCGCGCCAGTAAGCAACTGGACGCCGGCATGACCACCTCGCCTTTCGTGGTCTATGGCACGGCCCAGGCCATCGAGAGCGAGGGTGCGGAGGTGCTGGCGGAGGTGGTGCGGCCCTATTTCAACCGGACCTACCAGCATTTCTCGTCGCATGCCCACACGCCGGACGATCCCGACGCGCCGGCGCTGGGGGCGGGGGTGACCCTGCACAACGGCGTTGCCTATGTGGCCTACCCCATTTTCTCGATCTACCACGCCATGGGCCAACCGCTTTACAAATATGTCGTTCGCGGCCTGCTCGAGCGGTTGCTGCCCAACCCCGCGCTCACCACCGATCTGCCTTCGGCCGGTCGGGCGACGCTGACCCGGCAGGAGACACAGGGCCGGCATGTGCTGCACCTGCTTTACGGCCCGCCCCAGGTGCGCGGCAAGGCGGTGCCAGCGGGCGAGTCGACCCGTGTCATGGAGATGATCGAGGATATCCCGGCCATCGGCCCCGTTTCGGCGACAGTCCGTCTGCCGAACCAGCCAACGCGGGTCTATGACGCGCTCAGCGGCGAGGACGTGGCCTGGAGCGAAGCCGGGCAGGGCGCCTATCTCGTCGCCGTGCCGAGCCTGCGCATCCACACCGCCATCGTCTTCGAGGGCAGCGTCTGAATGGGGTCCGGCCGATGGCCACAGGCGCTGGTAGCAGCGGCGCGGCCGGAGCGATATCAATGCGGTCCAGGCGCGGCCAGTATCGGCCGTGCCGGGCACCGCAGGAACTATAGGTCCATGGACAAGCAGCGCGACAAACCGACGGGGCAACGCAGACGGCAGGCGACGATCATCGATGTCGCCGAGACGGCCGGCGTCGCGATCGGCACGGTTTCGCGCCATCTCAACGGCCTGCCGGTGCGCACCAGCAACCGCGACCAGATCGAGCGCGCCATCGCCGACCTGGGCTATCGCCGCAACTCCGTCGCTGTGTCCATGAAGACGGACACCACCCACATTGTCGGCCTGATGGTGCCCTCGCTGGGCGAATTCCATGCGGCGCTGCTCGAAAAGCTCAGCCGCAAGATGCGCCTGACCGGCCGCGCGGTGCTTTCATTCTGCCACGACATGCAACCGCAATCGATCACCGAGGGCCTGGAGTTCTTTGCCTCCCACCGCGTCGATGCCCTCATCATCGACGGCGAGGAACGCCTGCGCTCGCAAATCCTCAAATATGTCGATGAGGGCCTCATCGTGGTGCTCTACGACAATGACATTCCCGGCCTGCCGGTGGATCGGGTATTCGTCGAGAACCGCAAGGCCAGCGCTCGCCTGGTCGATCACCTGCTCGATCTTGGTCATAAGCGCGTGGCAACCGTCCACGGCAATCTGCGCGACTCGGCCGCGCGCGAGCGACTGGCTGGTTTTCACGATGCCTATGCCGGCCACGGCATGGCGGCTGTGCCGGAGTTGATTGTCAGCGGCGACTGGCGGGAAACCGGTGGCTATGCGTGCCTCCGCGATCTGATGGCCCTGCCGTCGCCACCGACCGCGGTGTTCTGCGCCAATTACAACATGACGCTTGGGGCGCTGACCTGGGCCCGCGAGCACGGCGTCAGCATTCCCGACGATCTGTCGCTGGTCAGCTTCGACGATGTGCCGGCTTTCCGCATGCACAGCCCGGGGATTACCGCCGTCGGCCAGCCGCTGGAGAAGCTTGCCGAAGCCGTGACCGAACTTTTGTCCGACCGTCTCGCCAATCCCGACACGATGGGGCGGAGTACGATTGCCGTCGATTGCGACATCATTTTGCGAGGCTCCGCAAGACGCGCCCGCTAGGCGTCAGGAGCCAGGGAGAAACACATGGCCGTCGTTGAACTCGAAAATGTCAGCAAGTCCTATGGTGCCCTTGAGGTCATCGAGGGGCTCAACCTGCGGATCGAGGATGGTTCGTTCACGGTCTTCGTGGGCCCCTCCGGCTGCGGCAAATCCACACTGCTGCGGATGATTGCTGGGCTTGAGCCGATAACCGCTGGCGAGGTGCAGATCGACGGCCGCCGCGTCAACGAGGCCGAGCCAATCGAGCGGGGCGTCGCAATGGTGTTCCAGAATTACGCGCTCTATCCGCACATGACGGTCGAGCAGAATATCGGCTTCTCGCTGCGCATGGCTCGGCTCAGCCGCGAACAGATCGCCACGCGCGTCGCTGCCGCTGCGGCCACCTTGCAGATCGAGCCGCTGATGAAACGCCGGCCGGCCGAACTCTCCGGTGGCCAGCGCCAGCGCGTCGCCATCGGCCGCGCCATCGTGCGCGATCCCGAGGTGTTCCTGTTCGACGAGCCGCTGAGCAATCTGGATGCCGAATTGCGCGTCTCCATGCGCGTCGAAATCGCCAAGCTGCACAAGCAACTCGGCTCGACCATGATCTATGTGACGCACGACCAGACCGAGGCCATGACCCTGGCCGACAAGATCGTGGTGATGCGCGCGGGCAAGGTGGAGCAGGCCGGTAGCCCTGAGGCGCTCTATGACGATCCGGCCAACAGCTTCGTCGCCGGTTTCATCGGGTCGCCACGCATGAATTTTCTGCCCGGAACGGTTGGGCTGGGGCAGGTGACGCTGGCCGATGGCACGAGCTTTTCTGTCCCGGGGCTCGCCGCATCCGGCGTCGTCGATCTCGGCATCCGTCCCGAGCATTTCGTGATCGGCACCGGTGGCGAGGCGCCGCTGGAACTGCTGGTCGATGTCGTCGAGAACCTCGGCGGCACCCGCTACCTCTATGGCTCCCTGGCTTCTGGCGCGCCCCTCGTGGTCGAGGCGCGCGATCATACCGGCATTCGCGCCGGTGATCGGGTGCGCATCGGCGCGCAGCCTGGTCGCGCCTTTGTTTTCAACGCAGCCGGGCAGCGCCTGCGCGCGGCCCACTAAGACTATTCGGAGTATCTTCCTTGAACGACCTTGAACTCTGGTACAATTCCTCCGCCTCCAAGTGGACCGACGCCCTGCCTCTCGGCAATGGTCGGCTCGGCGCCATGGTGTTTGGCGGGGTGCCCAGGGACGAATTTCAGCTCAACGAGTCCACCCTTTGGTCCGGCGGGCCCTACCAGCCGATCAACGCCGAAGCCCGGCCCAATCTGGATGCAGTGCGCCAGCTCATTTTCGCCGGTCGCTACGCCGAGGCCGAGGCGCTGGCCAATGCCCATTCGATGGGACGCCCCTATCTCGAAATGTCCTACCAGCCGGCCGGCAATCTCTATCTCGACGTCGTGCACCCGGAACTGTTCGCGGACTATCGTCGCTCCCTCGATCTCGACCGCGCCGTGACGACAACGACCTACCGCGTGGCCGGGGTGACCTACACGCGCGAGGCCTTCATCTCCGCCGCCCATGGCTTGCTGGTCGTACGCCTCAGCGCCGACCGACCAGGCGCGATCGGCGTCGGCGTCGGGCTGACCAGCCCACAGCACGGCCAGGTGCGCGTCGATGGCAACGCCGTTCATTTTGCCGGGCACAATAGCGGCGAGCACGGTGTTGCCGGCGCCCTGAGCTTCGCCATGGAGGCGCGCGTGCTGCCCCAGGGCGGCAGCATCTCGGCCGAGCCGGCCCGATTGGTGGTCGCCAACGCTGACGCGGTCACCATCCTGGTCGACATCGCCACCAGTTTCGTTCGTTTCGACGACGTCTCGGGCGATCCGCAGGCCCGCATCGCGACCCGGATGGCCGCCGCCGTCGACCTGGGCTTCGACGTCCTGCTGGAGGCCCATCTGGCCGAGCACCGCCGACTGTTCCGCCGGCTCGATATTGATCTGGGCCGGACGCCAGCGGCGGACCGGCCGACCTACTTCCGCATCAAGGATTTCGCGGAAGGCGACGACCCGGCTTTGGCGGCGCTCTACGTGCAGTATGGCCGCTATCTGATGATAACAAGCAGCCGTCCGGGGACGCAGCCATCGACACTCCAGGGCATATGGAACAGGGAAACCAGCCCGCCATGGGGCAGCAAGTACACGACCAACATCAATCTGCAGATGAACTACTGGCTACCCGATCCGGCCAACCTCGCCGAATGCATGGAGCCCCTGCTCGACCTGCTCGATGATCTGACGGTCACCGGTCGCGCCATGGCATCAAGCCATTACGGCGCCCGCGGCTGGGTTCTCCATCACAACACCGATCTCTGGCGCGCGACTGGTCCCGTCGATGGTGCGCAGTGGGGCCTGTGGCCGACTGGCGGCGCCTGGCTCTGCGCCCAGCTCTGGAGCCACGCCGCCTGTGAGGGCTATCCCGAGGCTCTGGTGCGCCGGCTCTACCCAGCCCTCAAGGGCGCAGCCGAGTTCTTCCTCGATACGCTCGTGCCGCTGCCGGGCAGCGACCTGCTGGTCACCAACCCGTCGCTGTCACCGGAAAACGTGCATCCGCATGGTGCCACAATCTGTGCCGGGCCGGCGATGGACAGCCAGATCCTGCGCGACCTGTTTGCCGCCACCATCGCCGCCGGCGAGCAACTGGGGCTCGATGCCGATCTGCGTGCCCAATGCGGTGCGGCCAGTGCCCGGCTGCCGGCCGACCGCGTTGGCGGCGCCGGCCAGCTTCAGGAATGGCTCGAGGATTGGGACATGGATGCGCCCGAGATCCATCACCGCCACGTCTCCCATCTCTATGGCCTCTATCCCAGCCAGCAGATCAATCCCGAAGCAACGCCGGACCTGTTCGCGGCGGTGCGCCGGTCGCTCGAAATCCGGGGCGACGATGCCACGGGCTGGGGCATCGGCTGGCGTATCAATCTCTGGGCCCGGCTGCTCGATGGCGACCACGCCTATTCCGTCCTGGCGCTTCTGCTGCATCCCGAGCGCAGTTACTCCAACCTGTTTGATGCCCATCCCCCATTCCAGATCGATGGCAATTTCGGTGGCGCGGCCGGCATTCTGGAAATGCTGGTTCAGTCCAAGCCCGGCCTTATCCACCTGCTGCCGGCATTGCCGTCCGTGTGGCGCAAGGGCCGGGTACGCGGGCTGCGTGCCATGGGCGGCATCGAGGTGGATCTGAGCTGGGCCGAGGGCAAGGTAGCCGCGGTACGTCTCGTCTCGTCCCTGGCCCAATCGGTTAGGGTGGAGGTCGGTGGCGTGCAGCATATGGTAGCGCTGGCCGCCGGCGTACCGGCGGACCTGACCTTTCCCTAGGCGCTGATCTGGTTCGCCCCAGGGGCCGCTATTCGGCGGCCTCGCGGGCCGCCTCCACCAACCGCCGGTGCGCCCGATAGACCCCCAACTGCTGGTCGACCAGCACGCCGATCAGGATGACAGTGCCCATCACGGCGAAGTTGAGTGACGACGGGATGCCGAGCAGGTTGACTAGGTTCTGCAGGATTTGCAGCAGGATGGCGCCGAGCACCACGCCGATGATCGAACCCTCGCCGCCACGCAGAGAAAAGCCGCCGAGCACCGCCGCGGCGATGGCATAGAGCTCGTAGAAGTTGGCCTGCGAGGACGGCGAAACAGAGCGCGTATACATCGCAAAGAACACGGCCGACAGGGCGGTAAGCGCGGCGCAGATCACATAGGCGGCGCCGATCACCAGGTTGGTCCGAATGCCGGAGAACCGCGCGGCTTCTTCGTTCTTGCCCACAGCGAAGAGGTAACGCCCGAACACCGAGCGGTGGAGCACCACCCAGGCGATGACGGCCACCACCACCAGCAGCAGCAGCGACGTCGGGATGCCATAGATGCGGGCGGTGAAGAAATCGAGGCCCGGATAGGTGCTGCCAAACGGGAAGCCCGCCGTGGCGTCGCCGGTATAGCCGCGCGCCACGCCGCGATAGATCAAGAGGCCACAGAGCGTCACCACGAAGGGCGGCATCTTGAGCCTGGTGATCAGCAGTGCATGCGCCAGCCCCAGCAGGATGCCCAGGATCATCACGATCACCAGCGCGATCGGCCAGGGCACGCCTTTGTTGCCCACGAGGTCGACAAACAGCACGCCCAGCAGCGCAATCATCGAGCCCGACGACAGGTCGATGCCACCCGTGATGATGACGAAACCCTGGGCGATCGAGAACAGGCCGAACAGGCCGATCAGGTTGGCGGTATTGGAGATATTGTTGGGCGACAGGAACAGCGGATTGCGCAGGTAAACGCCCGCGGCCACCACCAGGATCAGCACCAGAAGGCCGATATCTTTCTTGCTCACTGCACGTTTCTCCCGGAACCAACCGGCTTGCCGACGGCGAGCAGGAGGACATTCTCTTCACTGAATTGATCGCGTTCCAGCATGCCGGAAATGCCACCTTCATGCATGACCGCGATGCGGTCTGAGACCCCGATCACCTCTTCCATGTCGCTCGAGATCATCAGCACGGCGACGCCGGAATCGGCCAGGGCGCGCATCAGGCGATAAATCTCGGACTTGGCGCCGATATCGATGCCGCGAGTGGGCTCGTCGAAAATGATGACACGGGGCGCCATGGCCAGCCACTTGGCCAGCACCACCTTCTGCTGGTTGCCGCCCGATAGCGACCCGGTCCGCGTCGCCACCGTTGGCACCTTGATCGCCAATTGGCTGCGGCTTTGTTCGGCCCGGCTGCTCTCCCGTTCGGGCGAGACCAGGGTGGCCACCGCATAGGCCCCCAGATTGGGCAGGGTTATGTTTTCGGCGACCGACAGGTCGAGCAGGATGCCGGTGCCCTTGCGGTCCTCGGGCACGAGGAAAATGCCGTGCTTGACCGCGTCATTGGCGCTTGCCAGCCGGATGGGCTGGCCATCGCTGAGCAGGGTGCCGCCATAGATCGGGTCGATGCCGAACAGGGCGCGCGCCAGCTCCGTTCTGCCAGAGCCGACCAGGCCGGCCAGCCCCAAAATTTCGCCGCGATGCAGGTCGAGATCGACCGGATGGCCCGGATAGGCGGCTGTGCGAACGCCCCGCGCCGCC
>CBFGMY010000184.1:0-8240 GCA_965650055.1 uncultured Devosia sp. | reverse complement strand
AATGAAAGCCGCGAAGTGCTCGAACTGGCAGGCCTCTTTGCCGAGGAGGTCGACGGTGGCAACGCCATCGAGGCCATCAATCTCAAGGTCAATGCTGGCGAGATTGTCGGCATTGCCGGTGTTTCGGGCAATGGTCAGTCGGCACTGGTCGAGGCACTGGCCGGACAGCGGGCTCTGTCGGATGGCGTGATCCGCATCCACGGGCAGAACTTCTTCCCCAAACGGGCCGCCTTCGACAAGTTCAAGGTGTTCGGCCTGCCCGAGGAACCGCTCAAGAACGCTACCGTACCCAAAATGAGTGTCGCGGAGAACATCGCCTTCCGCGCCTTCGACAAGCCGCCCGTGGCACAATTGGGCTGGTGGATGTCGCCGAGCCCGATGCGCAAGAAAGCCGAGGACCTGATTGCCCGCTATCGCGTAAAAACCACGTCACCCGATGCGCCGATCGAAACGCTGTCGGGTGGCAATGTACAACGTGCCGTACTGGCGCGGGAGCTTTCGGGCGACGTAGATGTCCTCATCGTCGCCAATCCCTGCTTTGGGCTCGATTTCGCCTCGGTCTCGGAAATCCGCAGCCAGATCATGGAACAGCGCAATCGCGGCGCCGCAGTGCTGCTGGTGAGCGAGGACCTGGATGAGATTCTGGAACTGGCCGATCGGGTGGCTGTGATGAGCGGCGGCACCATCACCTACGTGTCCAAGATCGAGGACACCGATCGCAATACGATTGGCCAGCATATGGCGGGGCATTGATGATATCAGTTCCCGCCCGACCCTATCCCTTCCAGCTCAATCCAGCTCATACAGCGCTCGTCGTCATCGACATGCAGCGCGATTTCATCGAGCCGGGCGGCTTCGGTGCGAGCCTGGGCAACAATGTCGCCCTGCTCGAAGCCATCATTCCGACCACCGCCGAACTCATCGATCTGTTCCGCCGCCAGGGCTGGCCCGTCATCCACACCCGGGAGGCGCATCAGCCCGATCTTTCCGATTGTCCGCCCGCCAAGATTGCCCGCGGCAAGCCCGGGCTGCGTATCGGCGAAATGGGCACCATGGGACGCATCCTCATCGCGGGCGAGCCCGGCAACCAGATCGTCGATGCCCTGGCGCCCATCCCGGGCGAGATCGTCATCGACAAGCCGGGCAAGGGCATGTTCTGGGCCACAGGCATCCACGAGCGGTTGCAGGCCCTGCGCATTACCCACCTGGTGTTTGCGGGCGTCACCACCGAAGTCTGCGTGCAGACCTCGATGCGCGAGGCCAATGACCGGGGCTATGAATGCCTGCTCGTGGAGGACGCCACCGAGAGTTACTTCCCCGCCTTCAAGGCCGCGACCATCGACATGATCGCGGCGCAGGGCGGCATTGTCGGCTGGGTGACGCCGCTGGCGCAATTGCAAGCGGCCATCGAAAGCGTGCCGGCATGATCCTCAACGATCCTGCCGTGGTCGCCGAAGTCCGTGACGCGTTCGAGCGCTACGAGCGCGCCCTGCTGGCCAATGATGCCGATGTGCTCGACGCCATGTTCGTGCAGCGCACCGACACGGTGCGCTATGGCGTCGCCGAGGTGCAGTACGGCATCGACGAGATCAGGGCCTTCCGTGCCATGCAACGCCCGTTCACGCGGACGTTGGACGGGCTGACCATCGTTACCTATGGCAACGATGTTGCCACCGCCTCGACCCTGTTCTATCGGGAGGACTTTCCCGGCCAGGTTGGGCGCCAGCAGCAGACCTGGTTGCGCCTGCCTGCCGGTTGGTGCGTGGCCGCCGCACATGTCAGCATGATGCCAAAGCCCTGAACGACAGAAAGATCCAACGAGCGTGCTCAAGCGCCCCCGCACATCGGCCGAGGATATTCGGCAGCAGCTCGCTTCCCGCATCATCCGCGGCGAACTGGCGCCGGCCACGCTCCTGGATGAGACTAGTCTCGCCGCCGAATTCTCCGTTTCGCGCACGCCCATCCGCGAAGCGCTGCGCCTGCTGGCCGCCAGCGGTCTAATTGACCAGAAGCCACACGCCCAGGCTTTGGTCGCCAAACCCGACGACGCCACGCTGGCCGGCATGTTCGAGGTGATGGGCCATCTCGAAGCCCTGTGTGCGGGCCTGAGCGCGGTGGCCATGACCGCGCCGGAGCGGGACGCGCTCGACCGGCATCATGCCGGGATGGCAGCGCTTGTTCGCGCCGGCAATGCCGACGACTACAGCGTGGCCAACGACGTATTTCACAGCGCCATCTATGACGGCGCTCACAATGGCTACCTTGCCGAGCTGACCCGGTCCACCCGCCAGCGACTGCAGCCCTTTCGCCGCGCCCAGTTCGGTATCCTGGCCCGCCTGCGTCGCTCGCACGAAGAGCACGGCCATATCGTTGAGTCGATCCTCCGCGGCGATCGCAGCGGCGCCGAAGCGGCTATGCGCGGGCATATTGCCATTGTGGAAGGCGAATACAGGCGGCTCGTTCAGACCAGAGAGAATGTGGGCACCCGGTCAGGGGCGAGCCAGTCGACCATATCGGCAAGAGCTGACTGAGGAGTTGGGCGCCTTGGCGCGGCCCGCTCGGGCGCGTGCTGGTAGATTCTCATCTCCGCCTTTTCGTCAGCCTGGCTTCATTTCGCCGTGAACCGGCTGATCTGATGTAACCGCGGGCGCATATAGGACGAACTGACCTGCAGATCGCTCCAACCAAGGCTTTTGCAAATGCCCAGTTCGCCCTTCACCAATAGCCGCCGTTCCCTGCTTGCAGCGCTCCTGATCCTGCCCGCCCTGGCCACCGTTCTGTGGAATCAGCCAGCACCGGCGCAAGAAGCCGCGGTGGCGATTCCCCCGCCGGCGACCGACCTGGCGGAGGCTGGCACCTCGGCCAAGATCGTGTTCGCGGGCGGTTGCTTCTGGGGCGTGCAGGGGGTGTTCCAGCATGTCAACGGCGTCACTCGCGCCGTATCGGGGTATTCAGGCGGCACGGCTGACACGGCCACCTACGAGCAGACCGGCACTGGCACCACCGGTCACGCCGAGGCGGTGGAGGTGACCTACGATCCTTCGGTCGTGAGCTTCGGAGAACTGCTGCAGGTCTATTTCTCGGTTGCCCACAATCCGACCCAACTCAACTACCAGGGTCCCGACCACGGCACCCAGTATCGCTCCACCATCTTCCCGGTGACGACGGAGCAGGCCGACGCTGCGCGCGCCTACATTGCCCAGCTCGATGAAGCAGGCTTGTTCGAAGGCCCCATCGTCACCACCATCGAGCCACTTAAGGCATTCTACCCGGCCGAACAGTATCACCAGGATTTCCTGACGCTGAACCCCACCTGGCCCTATATTGTCTTCCACGACCTGCCCAAGATCGCCGCGCTCAAGCAGCTCTTCCCCGCGGCCTATCGTGAAGAACCGGTCCTGGTGGGAACGCTTTAGCGGGCACGGCCGGGCGCCAAAAATCCGCTGTGGCCGATCTGCAACGCCAGTCGGCTGCCCTATTTTGGCCGCCTGAGGGACGGGTTTTCGCCCCTCAACGCAAGCAGAAACGTTGGCGTCGGCTGTTCCAGAAACCCGGAATTATCGGGTCGCATTCCGGGACAGCCCCACGACCCAAGGCGGAACCGGCATTGTAGCGCCGCGTTTCACAAGCCGACGGTCCACTAGCAAGGAGAACAGCGATGAGCATGTTCAACAAGATGGCGCTTGCGGCGCTCGCCACCACCCTTTCGATGGGGATCGCCTTTGCTGCGGACCTGATCACGGTCCCCACCAGCACGCCTGCCGAACTGCCGGTCTATGAAGAGCCCGGCTTCGACTGGAGCGGCTTTTATGCCGGTGTCTATGGCGGCGCCCAGAATGGCGCGACCAGCGGCACGCAATATGGGCTTGGCATCCAGGCCGGCGTGAATGCGCAGTTCGATTTCTACCTCCTGGGCGCCGAAGTCGCCGTTCACGGCCTGACCGGCGGCGCAGTTGGCAATACCAGCTATGGCCAGATCCTTGGTCGTGCCGGCCTCGTCGTCAGCGACAATGTCCTGGTGTACGCGGCCGGCGGTTACGGCATCGATCTCGGCCCGCCGGACGAGCAGGACGTGCTGCTGGGCGGCGGCGTCGAACTGGCGGTCACCGACAGCATCACGGTCGAAGCCCAATACCTGCATGGCTTCCCGCTGAACGGTGGAACCAACGCCAAGGACCAGTTCACCGTCGGCGCCAACTTCCACTTCTAGGCCGACTCACTCACAGGTCTGCCAGACGGCCCCGCTTCGGCGGGGCCGTTTTCGCTTGTGGGATGGCTTGACGGAGAGACTCACTCATGTCCACATTGCGACACCTCGTCGCCCCATGGGGACGCCCGATAGATCAAATTTGTCTCAAATTGGGCCAATTGCGCGACATCGGCGCAACACCTGCCCCCAAATGGTCATCTGGCGTTATCTGCGTTGCCCAAATTCGGCGACCAAAGGCTTGTCACGCGCGTTAGCCTGATGCATCTAGTCGGTCGACTACGGTTAACTCTATGGGAGTGCAAGATATGTTTGTACGTTCGCTTTCTATCGGTGTGGCTGCTGCCGCGCTGCTCGCTGGTGGTGCTCAGGCCGCCGACCTCATCATCCCGACCACCCCGCAGCCGATCTATGAAGCTGCTGGTTTCGACTGGGAAGGTCTCTATGTCGGCGTTCGCGCCGGTGGCCAGTTCGTTGGCTCGACCACCTATGCCGGTTACCCGATCAACTCGACCTCGGGCGTCCTCGGCGCTGCCGTTGGCGTGAACTTCATCCCCGTCGATCCCTTCCTGATCGGCGCTGAAGTCACCGGCGACTACATCTGGAACAACGCTTTCAGCACCGGCGAATTCTTCGCCAACCTGCGTGCTGGTGCTGTTGTGACCGATCAGGTCCTCGTCTACGCAATCGCTGGTATCGGCACCAACAACCGCACCGGCTTCTCGCAGGGCGTGTATCAGGCTGGCGCCGGTGTTGAACTGGCTGTGACCGACGCTGTCACCGTTCGCGGTGAAATCGTCGCACAGGGTGACTTCGACGGCGCTGCTGACGCAGTGTTCGAAGGTGCCAAGGCCACCGTTGGTGTGTTCTACCACTTCTAAGATTTGCAATCGGGCAGGGCGGTTCACCGCCCTCTCGACCTAGCGTCTTGCGAACCCAATTCGGCGAACCGCAGCAGCGGTTCGCCGTTTTGTTTTTGGAATTGGACCGCGCATCCGTGGGGTCCCGTCGTTCCAAAATATCTCGTTGCGCGAGCACGCTATTGCCGCCGACGCGGCGGGGACGACGCCGTTGTTGCGGGCTTTCGCCAACGGCTTATATGATTATTCTGCTCATATTTTCTTTCCCTTGAAACCGGATAGGCAAAGGTCTAAGCCCAAGCCATCAACTTTCGCGTTGGTTCGCTTGCCCCAATTGCTTGCGCAACCCTCGCAACCCGGTCGCCCGGCCGGACTAGAAACAGGCTGCCGCATGACTGATTTGCTCAGCGACTATCTGCCGATTGTCATCTTCCTCGCCGTGGCCGGTCTGATTGGCCTGGCCCTGCTGGTCGCCCCCTTCATCGTCGCGGTCAAGAACCCCGATCCGGAGAAGGTTTCGGCGTTCGAAGCCGGCTTTGAAGCTTTCGACGACGCGCGCATGAAGTTCGACGTCCGATTCTACCTGGTCTCGATTCTCTTCATCATCTTCGACCTCGAAGTGGCGTTTCTGTTTCCCTGGGCTGTGGCCTTCCGTGAAGTCGGCTGGTTCGGTTTCTGGTCGATGATGATCTTCCTCGGCGTTTTGACCGTCGGCTTTATCTATGAATGGCGGAAAGGGGCCCTGGAATGGGATTGAGCGAATCGAACGGCACGCTGGTCGCGCCGCGTCCCACCGGCCTGATTGACCCGCGCACCAATAAAGCTGCTGGTGCCGCGGACCCGTTCTTCACCGACGTCACCGATGAACTGGCTGACAAGGGTTTCCTGGTGTCGACGGTGTCGCAGCTGGTGAACTGGGCCCGCACCGGCTCGCTGATGTGGATGCAGACCGGCTTGGCCTGCTGCGCCGTCGAAATGATGCAGATGTCGATGCCGCGCTACGATATCGAGCGTTTCGGCACCGCCCCGCGCGCCTCGCCGCGCCAGTCGGACGTGCTGATCGTTGCTGGCACGCTGACCAACAAGATGGCTCCGGCGCTCCGCAAGGTTTACGACCAGATGCCAGAGCCACGCTATGTCATCTCGATGGGTAGCTGCGCCAATGGCGGCGGCTACTATCACTATTCCTATTCGGTCGTTCGCGGCTGCGATCGCGTCTTGCCGGTGGATATCTACGTCCCGGGTTGCCCGCCCACCGCAGAAGCGCTTCTTTACGGCATCCTGTTGCTGCAAAAGAAAATCCGCCGCACCGGCACCATCGAACGCTAGGGTCAGCCAGAATGGATGAAGTAACCCAGGTCGATCCGCTCGTAGACCTTGGCGAGCATATCACTCGCGCGCTCGGCACGGCGATTGTCGCTCAGCAGGTCGCCTTTGGCGAGCTGACCCTGACCGCGGAAAAGGACGCAATCGTGGCAGTGGCCACTTTTCTGCGTGACGACCTGCGTTGTCGCTTCGTCAGCTTCGTCGATGTCTGCGGCGCCGACTATCCCGCCCGCGACGAGCGCTTCGACGTCGTCTACCATTTCATGAGCCCGTATCTGAACCAGCGCATTCGGGTGAAGGTGACCACCGACGACGTGACGCCCGTTCCGAGCATCACCGGTGTCTTCAAGGGCGCCGAATGGTTCGAGCGCGAAGCCTATGACCTCTATGGCATCCTGTTCTCGGGCCACGGCGACCTGCGCCGCATCCTGACCGACTATGGCTTTGACGGCCATCCACTGCGCAAGGACTTCCCGACCACTGGCTTTGTGGAAGTGCGCTACGACGAGACCCGCAAGCGCGTCGTCTATGAGCCGGTCAAGCTGATGCAGGAATACCGTTCGTTCGACTATTTGTCGCCTTGGGAAGGTACGGATTACGTGCTGCCCGGTGACGAGAAGGCCAAGCAATGACCGTTGAAGCCGAAGTCAGAAACTTCACCATCAATTTCGGGCCGGTGCATCCGTCGGCCCACGGCGTGCTGCGCCTGATTCTGGAACTGGACGGCGAAATCGTCGAACGCGTCGATCCGCATATCGGCCTGCTGCATCGCGGCACCGAAAAGCTGATCGAATCCAAGACCTACCTGCAGGCTGTGCCCTATTTCGACCGCCTCGATTACGTGGCGCCGATGAATCAGGAGCATGCTTTCGCCCTGGCCGTCGAAAAGCTGCTGGGTCTCGAAGTCCCGCGCCGTGGCCAGCTGATCCGCGTGCTCTATTCGGAAATCGGGCGCCTGCTGGCGCACCTGATGAACGTTACCACCCAGGCGATGGACGTCGGCGCGCTGACGCCGCCCGTCTGGGGCTTCGAGTGGCGCGAAAAGCTGATGATCTTCTATGAGCGCGCCTCCGGCGCGCGCATGCACGCCGCCTATTTCCGTCCGGGCGGGGTGCATCAGGATCTGCCGCAGGCGCTGATCGACGATATCGAGTCCTTCTGCGGCGAGTTCCTCAAGTTCCTGGTCGACCTCGATACGCTCCTGACCGAGAACCGCATCTTCAAGCAGCGCAATGTCGATATCGGCCTGGTGAAGCTCGAAGACGCCTGGAATATGGGCTTTTCGGGCGTCATGGTGCGCGGTTCGGGCGCTGCCTGGGACCTGCGCAAGAGCCAGCCCTACGAATGCTATGCCGAGATGGATTTCGACATTCCGATCGGCAAGAACGGCGACTGCTACGACCGCTACCTCATCCGCATGGAAGAGATGAAGCAGTCGACCCGCATCATGCAGCAATGCGTGACCAAGCTGAACGCTGCCGACGGCAAGGGCCCGGTGTCCTCGCTCGACGGCAAGGTTGTTCCGCCCAAGCGTGGTGAAATGAAGAAGTCGATGGAAGCCCTCATCCATCACTTCAAGCTCTATACCGAGGGCTACAAGGTCCCCGCTGGCGAGGTCTATGCCGCCGTTGAAGCGCCCAAGGGCGAGTTCGGCGTCTACCTGGTCAGCGATGGCACCAATAAGCCCTATCGCTGCAAGATCCGCGCGCCGGGTTTTGCGCATTTGTCGGCCATGGATTTCCTGTGTCGCGGCCACATGCTGGCCGACGTCTCGGCCATTCTTGGCTCGCTCGATATCGTGTTCGGAGAGGTTGATCGCTGATGGTTGCGCGTCGCCTTGCGGACGA
>CBFGMY010000183.1:0-8247 GCA_965650055.1 uncultured Devosia sp. | reverse complement strand
AGGCCGGTGCCGTTCGTCACGGCATCTCCAAGGCCCTGAACTATTTCGAGCCGGCGCTGCGCCCCATCCTCAAGAAGGGTGGCTTCCTGACCCGTGACTCGCGCGTCGTCGAACGCAAGAAGTACGGCAAGGCGAAGGCCCGTCGTTCGTTCCAGTTCTCCAAGCGCTAAGCTTCGGATCGCATTTTTGGAGAGGGCCGGGAAACCGGCCCTTTCTTTTTGCCCGTCGGACACCCATCTCGCTACACGCGCGATGTCATCCCGGCACAGGCCGGGATCCATGTCAGCATCTCATCGCCACAGCCAGCCTGCGGCGCATCCACCGCATGGATTCCGGCCTGCGCCGGAATGACTTCGAGGATTGAACTTGCCATGCAAATCCTCGTCACCCGCTTCCATCTCCTGCTGCTGACCGTCACGGTGGCCATATCAGGCGTCGGCTTCTTTCGTATTCCAGCTGACTTCGCTTACCAGGCTCATTGGACTGGCAACGCGGTTGACTGGCTCTGGCCGCGCGATGTTGCCTTGCCGGTCGCACCGATCCTGCAGTTGGTCCTGCTGGTCGCCTTCTTCGCTCTCGGCCGGGTGCTCACCAAAAACCACTACGCCAAATCCCAGCACATCCTCGATCCGGCGCTCACCGCATTGATGCTCGTCGTCGCGGCCACGCAACTGGGGCTGCTGCTCGCTGGCGTAGGCTCGGATCTGGACTTCGTCCGGCTCACCGCTTTCGCCCTGGGGCTGGCGCTGATCGTGTTGGGCATCGTGCTGTTCGAGGCGGAGCGGCACACCTACGCCGGCCTGCGCATGCCCTGGCCGGTGCGCTCCGATCTGGCCTGGTCGGTGGTGCATCGCGCCGCCGGGCTCAGCTATGGCTTTGCCGGCCTTGGCCTGCTGGCCATGGCCTGGTTCGATATGGGTCTCGGCCTGCTCATCACCGGCTTCGCCGCGGCCATGCTGGCGCCCGCTCTGCTCGCCGGACTCACTACGCTCGCGCTGCGCAACCGCTGACAGATCGCACTGCCTTTGCCGGAAACTGTTCTGGCCCAACAGAAAATTTCACCCTGCGCCGTCCAAACGGAACGTCTTGCGCAGCGAATTATCGTTCATCCAGATAGAATCGTGATTAATTTCAAGGCGTGTCGCCCAATTGTTGGGCTGCCTTGGCTCATCACAGGTCAGCTAATGTCTCCCACCACTGTTTCCGCTGCTCGGGTTTCCCGCGCACCCAAGCCATTTTACCGCTCATTCGGTTTCCAGGTCCTCGCCGCCATGGTCATCGGCCTCATCCTGGGCTACGTCGCCCGCCAGATGGGCCCCGACGCCGCTGGCAACCCGAACTGGCTCGTTCAGACCCTTGCGACCATCGGATCGACCTTCGTGTCGCTGCTGCGCGCCCTGGTGCCCGTGCTGGTGTTCACCGCCATTGTGGCGTCCATCGCCAATCTCCGCGAGCTCAACAACGCGGCAAAGCTGGTCTGGCAAACCCTGCTGTGGTTCGCCATCACGGCGCTGATCGCCGTCGCCATCGGCATTGCGCTGGGCCTTATCATCCAGCCGGGCCTCAACAGCTCAGTGCTCGCCGACGCCGCCAAGGCGCCGTCCTCCAGCGGCTCCTGGCTCGATTTCCTCAAGGGGCTGATCCCGTCCAATATTCTGGGCCTGCAGGCATCCACGCGCGTCACCGATAGCGGCGCCACCACCAGCCTCAACTTCAACGTGCTGCAGATCCTGGTGGTCTCCATCGTGGTCGGCATCGCCGCCCTCAAGGTCGGCGCCGCTGCCGATCCGTTCCTGGCGTTCAACCGCTCCTTCCTCAAGATCGTGCACAAGATCCTGTGGTGGGTCATCCGCCTCACGCCCATCGGCACCATCGGCCTCCTGGGCAATGCCGTGGCCGTCTATGGCTGGGACGCGCTCGCGCAGCTCGGCTGGTACTCGGCAGCCATCTATATCGGCCTCGCCCTGGTGCTGTTCGTGGTCTACCCGGTATTGCTGCAGAGCCATGGCCTGAACCCGATCCGGTACTTCCAGAGCGCCTGGCCGGCCATCCAGCTTGCATTCGTGTCCCGCTCGTCCATCGGCACCCTGCCGGTCACCGAACGCATCACGGAGCAGAATCTGGGCGTGCCGCGCGAATATGCCGCCTTCGCCGTGCCGCTCGGCGCCACGACCAAGATGGATGGCTGCGCGGCCATCTACCCGGCGATCTCGGCCATCTTCGTGGCCCAGTTCTTCGGCATCCAGCTCGGCATCCAGGAATATCTGCTGATCGTCTTCGTCTCGGTGATCGGCTCTGCCGCCACGGCTGGCCTCACCGGCGCCACCGTCATGCTGACGCTGACGCTCTCCACCCTGGGCCTGCCGCTCGAAGGCGTCGGCCTGCTGCTCGCCGTCGATCCGATTCTCGACATGGGCCGTACCGCCGTCAACGTCGCCGGCCAGGCCCTGGTGCCGACCATCGTCGCCAAGCGCCAGGGCATTCTCAACCAGTCCGTCTATGACGCTGGCGAGAGCATCGAAGCGCTCGACACTGCCGACGCCGTGCCCGCCCAATAGGGGCCGGGACGTCATCACCAGAATGCAAAAGGGGAGGCAAAAGCCTCCCCTTTTCTATCGTTATGACGGGCGGTCCTTAGAAGGCGCGGAGCAGGGCACTCCGGTGCCGCCGGCCCCTCGGTGTGTTTGTCGCATTGCGCTTCCGGCAATGGATGCTAGACACCCGCAAAACGGAGCGCCGGACGGTGATGGCCCAACCATCGTTTCTACTGTCTTACAGAGCGGCGAGCCTTGTCACGGCGGCGCTTTTCACGGTGCTTTTTGCTGTCCTGATGATCAGTCCCGCCGTGATGTTCTGGCTGTTTGGCATTGAGGCAAACGCTGCGGCCGAGTTTGTCGGCCGCCGGACCGCGATACTCTTCATCGGTCTGGCTGTTGTGGTTTTCCTGGGCCGCGATGAGCCGGATTCGGCACTCCGCCGGGCGGTGGCCACGGGGGTGTTCACCGTGGTGGCCGGGTTTGCAGGCCTTGGCTTGATCGAGCTTTTTCGCGGCGCGGCCGGCATGGGCATTCTGGTGGCAGTGGCGGGCGAAGCCGTGTTGGCGGTGCTCTACCTGCCGTTTTGCCGGACCCGGGCGGTCGCCGCGTCTGGCTAGCCCACCAGCTTGAGCGCCGGCTTTACCTTTTTGATCTTCTTGGCCTTGGGCAGGCGCGGCACATAGTTGGCCATCACGCGCTCGATGACTTTGATGGCCTTCTCAGCGCCGTCCTCGCCATGCAACTGCTCGGCCACCTCCGCTGCGTTGCGGCGATAGTCTTCGTTGGTCGAGAGATCGGCCAGTGCCCCGGCCAGGATTTCCGAGGTCAGCTTGCGCAGGCGCACGGGCTTGGGCCCGCAACCCATCTCATAGACGCGACGGCCCCAATAGGGCTGATCGACGGTCTGGGGGACGACGAAGGTCGGCCGGCCCAGATGCAGCCCGGCCGAAGTCGTGCCGGCGCCACCATGATGAACGACCGCCGATACATATTTGAACAGCTTGTCGTGCGGCGCCTTCTCGATGGCGAAGATCGTGTCGGGCAGGTCATGTGGATTGATGCCGCCCCAACCGCGGGCCACCACGGCGCGGCCGCCCCACATGCTCACCGCTTCCTTGAGAATCTTGGTATTGCGCTCGGCCCCGAACGGCATGGAACCGAAGCCGATATAGACCGGCGCCGGGCCCTCGGAGAGGAATTTCTGGAACTCGGCGGAGGGCTGCCAGTCGGTGCGGTCCCGCAGGTTCCAGTAGCCGGTGACGATGGCGCTCTTGGGCCAATCGCGCGGACGCGGCGAAACCACGGGGGAATAGGCATAGAGCGTCGTCAGCGACGTGCCGTCGGTATTGCGGAAGAAGCCGCCCTTCTTGCGTGCCTCCAGCCCCATCAACTCGCGGCGCAGCTTGTTGCGCGGCAGGTTGTAGTAGATCTGCTGCACGGTCATGGCCGTGTAGGTCAGCTTGTTGAAGGCCGGGCCAAAATCGGCGCCGTAATCGTAGTAAATGCAGAGCGGGAACTCGCTGGTCGAGTTCAGCGGCTGCAGGGCAACCATGACAGCCGGAATATGCAGCGCCTCGGCAATGTCGATACCGAAGCTGGTATTCATGTTGAGGATCAGCATGTCGGCGCCCTGGCACATATGCCAGGCATGCCGCGCCGCCGTATCCACGATCTGCTGGCCCTGCCGGAGCAGGGATGGGCCGTTGATGAGCATGGACTGGCTCATCGCATTCTCGAATCGCTGCTGGGTCAGGAACGATTGGATCGAGGGTCCCAGCGTATGGAACTCGATGCCATGGCTCTCCACCATGCCCTGGAATTCTTCCGAAGCCCCGAGGACGACCGAGTAGCCGCGCTCCTTGAGAGAGATGGCAAGCGCCAGATACGGTTGAACGTCGCCTTGTGTGCCGATCGTCACCAGGGCAATGCGCTTCAAAGTCTTACCTCACCATGTGACCGTCTGGAGCCGAAGGTTGGCGTCCCCCGGACCATTTACAATACCCCGGGGAGGATTTATGAACGGCCTGTCGATAGCTGATTTCCTTACAAAAATCGCATCTGAAGGGCAAGGGACATGCAGTCTCTGTACACTGTTGCTAGCGTTGGAGCCTTGCTCGCCGGCAGTGCAGTGGCCGCGGCTGCCCTCGTGGCGGCGGCAAACGCCCGCTAGCTCTTCCCGCGTGGCCCTGCCAGGGCCGGGAAGAGCCGAACACGAGATCGACCCCGAAACAGGGGTCACTTAACCCGTTCACAACCATAATTCCGCGATAATCACGGCCTCAAACAGAGGTGTGGCGCTCCAGGCGCGTCGCGGCCAGTCCAGGTTCCCCAGGGAACCGCCGAGGAAATCATGAGCGCAGACTTCCACAAGATCCGTCGTCTTCCCCCTTACGTCTTTGCCCATATTGATCCGCTCAAGGCCAAGGCCCGCGCCGAAGGCGTTGACGTGATCGATCTGGGCATGGGCAATCCGGACATGCCGACGCCCCAGCACATCGTCGAAAAGCTGCAGGAAACCGTTAAGGACGGCCGCACCCACCGCTATTCGACCTCGCGCGGCATTCCCGGCCTGCGCAAGGCCCAGGCGAGCTACTATGGCCGCCGCTTCGGCGTGAAGCTCAACCCCGATACGCAGATCGTGGCGACGCTGGGCTCCAAGGAAGGCTTTGCCAACATGGCCTCGGCCATCACGGCGCCTGGCGACGTGGTGTTGGTGCCCAACCCGACCTATCCCATCCATTCCTTCGGCTTCATCATGAGCGGCGGCGTCGTCCGCTCCATGCCTGCTGATCCGAATGAAGATTTCATGCGCTCGCTCGATCGGGCCGTGCGCCACTCGATTCCCAAGCCCATCGCGCTGGTACTGAACTATCCGGCCAACCCGACGGCCTATACCGCCACGCTCGATTTCTATGCCGAGGTGGTCAAGTATTGTAAGGAACACGGCATCTTCATCCTCTCCGATCTCGCCTATTCCGAGATCTACTTCGATGCGGATGAGCCGCCGCCGTCGGTGCTGCAGGTGCCGGGCGCCATCGATATCACGGTGGAATTCACCTCGATGTCCAAGACCTATTCCATGCCCGGCTGGCGCGTCGGTTTCGCGGTCGGCAATGAGCGCCTGATCGCGGCTTTGGCCCGCGTGAAGTCCTATCTCGACTATGGTGCCTTTACGCCGATCCAGGTCGCCGCAACGGCCGCACTCAATGGCTCGGATGACGTCATCGAGGAAGTGCGCAAGGTCTACAAGCACCGCCGCGATGTGCTGGTCGAGAGCTTCGGCCGCTCGGGCTGGGATATCCCGGTGCCCAAGGCCACCATGTTCGCCTGGGCGCCGATTCCGGCCCAGTTCGCCCATCTCGGCTCGCTCGAATTCGCCAAGCTGCTGATCCAGGAAACCGGCGTCGGCGTCGCTCCGGGCGTCGGCTTCGGCGAGTATGGCGATCAGTATATCCGCCTGGCTTTCGTCGAAAACGAGCAGCGCATCCGCCAGGCCGCCCGCAACATCAAGAAGCTGCTGGGCTCCAAGACCGGGGCAGGGAACGTGGTCCCGCTGGTCGGATAGTCAGGCCACGCCTCTTCCCACCCTCGGGCCTGACCCGAGGGTTCTGCACTTGCCAGCGCTAGAAAGTGTAACACCCTCGGGTCACGCCCGAGGGTGACGATCGAGCTTTTCGGCGCGCCCAACAAAATACATGACAACACAACTCACCTTTTGTATGGAGAACCACCTCCATTCAACAGGTGCGTCATGCGTCTTTCCGCCCTCGCTCTCGCCATCCCGCTCGCTTTCACCGCGACGGCCGTCTTTGCTCAGGCCTTCCCGGTCACTATCCAGCATGCCCATGGCGAAACCGTCATTGCTGCTGAGCCGCAGCGCATCGTCACCTGGGGCTGGAGCAATGAGGACGCGGTCATCGCCCTGGGCAAGGTGCCCGTCGGCATGCCGTTCCAATCCTATGGTGGCGGTGACAACGGCATCCACGACTGGGTCGAGGATGCGCTGGAAGCAGCCGGCGCTGACACGCCTGTTATCCTCGACGCCGGCGGCGAGCCCCCGATCGAGCAGATCGCCGCGCTGACGCCCGACCTGATCATCGCGGCCTATTCCGGCATCACCGCCGAGCAGTATGCGCTGCTGTCAGGCATCGCCCCGACCATCGCCTATAGCGGCGCGCCGTGGTCCACGTCCTGGCAGGATCTGACGCTGATCATCGGCAAGGCTTTGGGCAAGGAGGCCGAGGCGCAGGTTCTGGTCGACGACACGACGACCTGGGTCAAAGCCGAATTCGCCAAATATCCGGAACTCAGCGAAGTCACCTTTGCCAGCGCCAACGACTATGATGGCTCGATGGCCGTCTACGCTCCGCTCGACGCACGCATGAAGTTCCTCACCGATTTCGGCATGGTCATGGATCCCAGCGTCGCCACACTGGCGCCGGGCGACGACGCCTTCTACTACCCACTGAGCTATGAGCTCTTCGATCAGCTCAAGGCCGATATCTTCATCACCTATTACGAAGAGCAGGCGGCGCTCGACGAATGGCTGGCCACGCCTCAGGCCCAGACCTATCCGCCCATCGCAGAGGGCGGCCTGGCGGCGCTGGTCGGCACCGAGAACGTGGCCGCGGTCTCCCCGCCAAGCATCCTGTCCCTCCGCTGGGGCGTGCCGCGTTATCTCGAGGTCCTGGGCGCTGCCGCGAAGGCGGTCGCTCAGTAGCAAGGAAGAGTAGCTGCTCCTGACCTCCCCTGTCGGGGGAGGCTAGGAGGGGGTATCCTCTTCGCCTCCAGCCGCTCTACTCCGCTCGGCCTCGCCCCTTAAACCGTTGACGCGCCGCGCTCCCCGTTGTCATAAACCTGTCATGGGGACTCGCGACAGACACACCAACGCCCGGTCAGCCGCGTTGCCATGAGTCCGCTCGTCATCGGCCTGGCGCTGTTTGCCGCCGTCATGCATGCCACCTGGAACGCCTTCCTGCGCAGCGGAGCCGACCGGCTCTGGACTGTGACGGTGATGAGCTTTTCAGGCACCATCATCGCCATACCTTTCGCCTTCTTCTTCCCGCTTCCGGCCGTGGCAGCCTGGCCCTACATCGCGCTCTCGTCGGTCTTGCAGGTCGGCTACACCTTCTTTCTGGTCGCCGCCTATCGGCATGGACAACTGGGGCAGGTCTATCCAATTGTCCGTGGCACCGCGCCCTTGTTGGTGACACTTGGCACCTTCCTGCTCACCGGCCTGCGTCCGACCCCGCTGCAGGCCATTGGCGTCACCATGGTCGCGGCGGGCATCATGAGCCTGGCGCTCGGCCGGGGCAGGGCGTCTTGGACCTCGCTCGGCTATGCCTTTGCGACCGGTGTCATCGTCGCCAGCTACGGCACCGTGGACTCTGTCGGCGTACATGCCGCCGAACATGCCGGCGCCTATGCCGCCTGGGTCTTCATCGGCTACGGCACCCTGCTGCCGCTAGCCTTCGTGCTGGTCCGCCGCAAGCTGGTGGTCGACGTCCGTTCCGTCGAGACTCGCAAGGCCCTCGGCGGCGGCATCGTTGCGCTCTTTGCCTACGCCTTGGTGGTCATAGCCTTTTCCATGGGGCCTGCGGGACCCATTACCGCCCTGCGCGAAACCAGCGTCGTCTTCGCCATCCTCATCGGCTGGCTGTTCCTTGGCGAGAAACTGACCGCCCCCCGCATCGTGGCGGGTATCGTCGTC
>CBFGMY010000182.1:0-8403 GCA_965650055.1 uncultured Devosia sp. | reverse complement strand
GCCATTGCCGCAATGGACGAGCCCACCGCCCTCGTCCCGCTCGATCCGCCTGCCGTGGTGGCAGTGCCGGTCGACGCCCCGCGCCAGGGCTGGTTCGCCCGCCTGGCTTCCGGGCTCAAGCGTTCGTCTGACCAGCTCACCGGCTCGATCACCTCGGTCTTCACCAAGCGCAAACTCGATGCGGCGACCCTCGATGAGCTCGAAGACGTGCTGATCCAGGCCGATCTCGGCCTCGAAACGGCGATGGCCATATCAGAGACGCTGCGCCGCGACCGCTTTGACCGCGATGTGTCCGGCGAAGATGTGCGCGCCGTGTTGGCCGCCGAAGTCGAGAAGGTGCTGGGACCGGTGGCCCATCCGCTGGTCATCGACCCGGCGCAAAAGCCCTTCGTCATCCTGATGATCGGGGTCAACGGCTCGGGCAAGACCACCACTATCGGCAAGCTGGCGCAGAAATTCGCCGCCGAGGGCAAGTCGGTGATGCTGGCGGCCGGCGATACCTTCCGCGCCGCCGCGATCGAACAGCTGCAGATCTGGGGCCAGCGCACCAATGCACCCGTCATCAGCCGGCCTGCCGGAGCCGATGCGTCGGGCCTGGCCTTCGATGCGGTGACCCAGGCCCGCGCCGAGGGCCGCGACGTGCTCATCATCGATACGGCCGGACGGTTGCAGAACCGCGACGAGCTGATGAACGAGCTCGAAAAGGTCATCCGCGTCATCAAGAAGGTCGACCCTTCGGCGCCCCATGCCACGCTGCTGACCCTCGACGCCACGACCGGACAGAATGCGCTCAAGCAGGTGGAAATCTTCGGCCAGCGCGCCGGCGTGACGGGCCTCGTCATGACCAAGCTCGACGGCACGGCGCGTGGCGGCATTCTCGTGGCCATCGCCAAGCGCTTCGGCCTGCCGGTGCACTTCATCGGCGTGGGCGAGGGCGTGGGGGACCTCGAGCCTTTCACCGCCAGCGACTTCGCCCGGGCCATCGCGGGAACCGAGTAGGTCTGCCTTCGCCTCTCCTTGGATGAGAGGGGAGGCCAGCCCCAATGTTACCACGGTTGCGGCCTATCCCGGCCTTGCATGCGGGGGCGCTTGCCCTCACATTGCGGCATTGCCGTTCAGAGATTGCCATGACCGAGAAAACCGCCGAGCCTGAGATCAACTGGGACGAACTGCGCCCGCAGCTCATCAAGATGGCCCTCGAACTGGGTCCGCTGGTGGTCTTTTTCGTCGCCAATGCGCGCGCCGATATCTTCGTCGCCACCGCCTGGTTCATGGGCGCCATGGTGGCCTCGCTGCTGCTGAGCTGGCTGATCCTCAAGAAGGTCGCCGTCATGCCGCTGGTCACCGGCGTCGTCGTCATGGTCATGGGCGGGCTGACGCTCTGGCTGCAGGACGATACCTTCATCAAGATCAAGCCGACGATCACCAACGGCCTGTTCGCGGCCGTGCTGCTGGGCGGCCTGCTGTTCGGCCACTCGCTGCTCAAATATGTGTTCGGCGACGTCTACAAGCTCCGCCCCGAGGGCTGGAGCAAGCTGACCCTCAACTGGGGCCTGTTCTTCGTGGTCCTGGCCGTGGTCAACGAGGTGGTCTGGCGCGGGGCCAATGCCTATCTGCCCAACGACGCCAAGGCCGCCACCGACCTCTGGGTGTCGTTCAAGACCTTCGGCGTGATGCCGCTGACGGTGATCTTCTCGATCAGCCAGGTCAGCCTGCTCAACAAATATGCCCCGCCGGCCGAACCCAAGCACGTGCCGCCGATCGTGGTGGAGAGCTAGGGCTTCCTTACCTCTGCCCCAGAGGGAGAGGTGAAGAGCCTACCCAAACACCCCGACGATCGCCCCGTCGATCAGCAGCACGGCCAGCAGATAGCCACCATCGATGACGGTGCGCGACCAGGGCGCGCCTTCATAGCGATGGTTGAGCACCATTGCTGTGATGATGAAGCCCAGCCACATATGGGCGCCGACGATCAGGCCATTGGTGACGCTGAGCGAGCCGGTGATTGCCGGTGTCAGCATGGCGATGAAATAGGCCATGATGAACAGGCACAGCACCGACCAGAGATAGGGCGTGTAATCGGCCTTGTTGATGTCTTCGGGCGTCTTGCCGATGGCTGATGTCCACTGCTTGGCCAGCACCATGTACCAGCCGGCGCCAAAGCCCCAGCTGACGATGGTGGCCAGGATCACGGCCAGCCAATTGACGGCGAAATGCGACATGTTGATCTCCCCCAATGCGTTAAAACGCGAGGAGATATTAGCGCTAGGCCCAACCCCTATCCAGTGGCCCGGTAGACCTCATCCTGAGCCCGTCGAAGGAGACCATGAGGTCTCTCCCCGGGCTACAGCCCGCCCATCTTGCAGACGAGGTCCCACTCGGCCGGGCTGACCTTGGAGACCGAGAGGCGCGAATATTTGACCAGCTCGAGTTCGGCCAGCTCGGGCGTCGCCTTGACCGTGGCCAGGGTCACCGGCTTGGGCAAAGGCTTCACCGCTTCGACATCGACGCATTGCCAGACGATCTTGCCATTGTCATTGGGCTCGGCCGTCGTATCGGGATGGGCCAGGGCCACCACTTTCATGATGCCCACGATCTCCTTGCCGATATTGGAATGGTAGAAGAAGGCCAGGTCGCCCAGCTGCATCGCCACCATATTGTTGCGCGCCGTATAATTGCGCACGCCATGCCACTGCTCGACTTCGCCGCGCTTGTTCTTGGCCACCAGGTCATCGAACGAGAAAACGTCCGGCTCCGATTTCATCAGCCAATAGGCCATGGCTAGAACTCCCGGCCGCTGTGGTTGAAGGCCACGCGCCACGGCTTGACCTCGACCGAGCCGAAAATGCCTTCTGCAATGAAGGGATCGGCCAGCAGCGTCGCCTTGGCCGCATCGAGGTTTTCTGCCTCCAGCACCAGCAGCGAGCCCTCGGGATTGCCATCCTCGCCCATCAGGGCGCCGGCCAATACGAGCTTTTCGCCCATGGCCTTGAGGTGCTCCAGGTGCACCGGCCGCGTGGCGGTGCGCTTTTCGCCGGTCCCCGGCTTGTCCTTGGCGATCATGGCAAATAGCGGCATTGGATCAATCCTCCCGTTTCAGCGGGCGGGACATCAGCCCCGCAACAACAGTGGTAATATCGGCCTGGCCGCTCAGCACGGCATGCACGGCTGCGATCAGCGGCGCCTCGACATCGAGGCTCTTGGCGAGCGCCTCGGCGACGGGGGTCGTCGCGACCCCCTCGGCCAGCCCGGCACCCCCCGAGATGATGGCCTCGACCGACTGCCCACGGCCCAGGGCCATGCCGAACTGGTAATTGCGCGACTGCACCGACGTGCAGGTCAGCGTCAGGTCGCCCAGCCCGGCCAGCCCGGTCAGCGTTGCCGCCGAGCCGCCCATGGCCGAGACCATGCGCGCCATTTCGGCAAAGGCCCGGGCAATCAGCGCCGAGCGCGCCGAAGCGCCCAGGCCGGCGCCCTCCACCGCCCCGCAGGCCAGCGCGTAGACATTCTTGAGCGCCCCGGCGATCTCGACGCCGATACGATCGTCGGCGGCGTAGGGGCGAAAGCTCGGACCGGCCAAAGCCGCGGCCAGGGCCGAGGTCTGCATGGCATCATCGCCCGCCAGCGTCACCGCCGTGGGCCGCCCGGCCGCCACATCGGCGGCAAAGCTGGGGCCCGACAGCACGAAGGGAATGGCGTGCGGCGCCATATCGAGGAGGATTTCGCTCTGCCGGTCGAGTGTGCCGGTTTCGAGGCCCTTGGCCGACAGCACCACCGGCTTTCCCGCCAGCAGCGCCGGATCGAGCGCCGCGAGGGCCGCGCGGCTCGATTGCGCGGGCACGGCGAGGATGACGATATCGGCCACGGCAGCCGCGAGCGTGGCCGAAACAGCGCTGTGCAGCACCTGGCCACCAAGATACCGGCTGTTTGTATGTTGAGAATTGATCTCATCGACCTGGCCGGCATCGCGCGCCACCAGTGAGACCTGGCGCCCCGCCATGGCCGCGGCTTGCGCAAGCGCGCTGCCCCAGGCCCCGCCGCCGATGACGCTGACGCTTTCAAGCCGCATTGGGAGCAACCTTCATGTCTTCGAGGTCGAGCGGCCAGCGCGGCCGGGCGGTGAACTCAAATCCGTCATGCACGCCCAGGGCGAAGCGCTCGGCCCCGGCCCAGGCCACCATGGCACCATTGTCGGTGCAGAGCGCAATGGGGGGCACGACGAGCGTGGCACCGGCCTCGGCGCAGACCGCGCGCAGGGCCGAACCGATGCTCTGATTGGCAGCAACGCCACCGGCAACGACCAGCCGCATCTCCTGCCCCGGAAATTCGGCTGCAAACTTCTCCAGCGCCTGGCGCGAGCGCGTGGCGACGATTTCGGCGACGGCGGCCTGGAAGCTGGCTGATATGTCAGCGACATCAGCGTCGCTGAGCGGCGCCAGCGCTTCAGCCTGCAACCGCACCGCGGTCTTGAGGCCGGAAAAGGAAAAATCGAGCCGCGCCTCACGCAGCAGCGGGCGCGGGAACTTGAAGCGCCTGGGATCGCCGGACTTGGCGATCTGCTCGACGGCCGGGCCACCAGGGTGACCCAGCGTCAAAAGCTTGGCCACCTTGTCGAAGGCTTCGCCCAGGGCATCGTCGATCGTGGTGCCCCAGCGCTCGTAATCGCCGACGCCACGCACCAGCACGAACTGGCTGTGGCCGCCCGAGACCAGCAGCATCAGATAGGGGAACTGCACGCCATCGGTGAGGCGCGCCGTCAGCGCATGGGCTTCCAGGTGATTGACCGCGATCAGTGGCTTGCCGAGCGCTGCGGCCAGCCCCTTGGCGGTGGTGAGCCCCACCAGCACGCCGCCGATCAGCCCCGGACCGGCCGTGGCCGCGATGGCGTCGACATCGGCGAGTGCGACACCGGCTTCGCGGCAGGCCTGGGCGATGATGTGGTCGAGATAGGTGACATGGGCGCGCGCCGCCAGTTCGGGCACCACGCCGCCGAATGCCGCATGTTCATCGAGCTGGCTGCGCACCACATTGGAACGAATAGTGCCCCTGCCGAATTCGTCGCGCACGACCAAGGCTGCCGCGGTTTCGTCGCAGCTGGTCTCTATGCCGAGGATAATGGCTGGCGCTTGCCCGGTCACGACGAACTGGTTACTCCACCTTGTAGCCCGCACTGCCTACTATAGGACGAAAACAGATTGCAATCGCAGACACCCTTCGCCCGGATCGGAACGCGCGGCAGCCCGCTGGCGCTGGCCCAGGCGCGGCTGGTGCGACGCCTGCTATGCCAGGCGCATGGCGTGACCGAGGATGACATCGTCATCGACGTCATTTCCACGGGCGGCGATCGAAGCCAGGCCAGCAATGCCAGCCTGATCGAAATCGGCGGCAAGGGCCTGTTCACCAAGGAAATCGACGAGGCCATGCTGGCCGGACGCGTCGATATCGGCGTGCATTCGAGCAAGGACGTGGCGACCCGCCTGCCCGAGGGTATTGCGCTGGTCGCCTTCCTCGAGCGCGAGGATGTACGCGACGCCTTCATGTCGGTGAAGGTGCAGAGCCTGGATCACCTGGCCGAGCGCGCCAAATTCGGCACCTCGTCCATCCGCCGCACCGCACAGGTTCTGCGGGTGCGGCCGGACCTTGAGATTGTGCCCTTCCGCGGCAATGTCGGCACCCGCCTGCAGAAGCTGCTCGACGGCGTGGCCGATGCCACCATGCTGGCCATGGCCGGGCTCAACCGGCTGGGCGAAGGCCATCGCGCCACGGCGCTGCTCGACCCCGAAATCTTCATGCCGGCCCCCGCCCAGGGCGCCATCGGCCTTGCCGTGCGCAGCGACGACAGCCGCATGGCCGGTATCGTGGCGGCGCTCGACCATGCGCCGACGCATCTGGCGATATCGGCCGAACGCGCCATGCTGGCGGTGCTTGACGGCTCGTGCCGCACGCCGGTCGGGGCACTGAGCCGCCTCGATGGCCAGACGCTTGTGCTCAAGGGGCAGATCCTGAGCCTCGACGGCAAGACCGCCTTCGAGGCCGCCGCCTCTGGGACCGATCCGGTCGCGCTCGGCCGGCAGGTGGGCGACGACCTGATCGCCCAGGCCGGAACCGAGTGGCTGGCACAATGGGCTGCCATATCGTGAGAATGCTGGTGACACGGCCCGAGCCGGACGCCCAGGCGACGCTGGCGCGGCTGGACGCGCTGGGTATTGCCGCCACGGCGGCGCCGCTCATGGTGCGCCAGACGCTCGATGCCAGCCTGCCGCCGCCGGACGGCTTTACCGCCATGGTGCTGACATCAGCCAATGCCGTGCGCTCGCTGCTCGAGCGCGGCGTGCTCGAGCACTACCGGCACCTGCCGGTCTTTGCCGTGGGCGACCGCACGGCGCGCGAGGCCAGCGAGGCCGGCTTCGAGCGGGTCAGCAGCGCCGCCGGCGCATTCCAGGACCTGGTCAATGCCATGACCATTGCCCGCGTACCGGGGCCGATCTTCTACCCCACCGGCAAGCACCAGAGCGCCGATCTGGCCAAGGCGCTGGCGCCGTTGGGTGTGATGGTGGCGACAGCCAAGATCTACGACATGGTGGCCACCGACGCCTTGCCCGAACAGGTGCTGGCCGAGCTGGGCAGCGAGATCGGGGCGGTGCTGGCCTATTCGCGCCGCTCTGCCGAGATCTTTGCCACCCTGGCGGCCAGCCTGCCGCGCGAGAAACGAAGCAAGCTGGCCATGCTGTGCCTCTCCGAAGCCGTGGCCGAGCCGCTGCTGGAGGCGCGCTTCAGCCGCATCAGCCTCGCGGACCGACCCGATGAAGACGCCATGATGGCACTCGCGCTGGCTTTTGCCCGCGAGCAAACTACGCCATGATCGGCACCCAAGAAGAGGACATCCTGCAATGGCCGATACCAAGGGCAACGACTCCAAGCCGGGCGAAAGCAAGACCGGCCCGGTAAAGCCACCAGTGCTCGATCTCAAGGCCCGCGAGACGAGCGCCGCCAAGCCCGAGCCTGCGGCCGAAACCAAGCCCGAGCCCAAGCTGGACGCCAAGACCGCAGCTGCCAAGGAACCGCCAATGCGGGCCAAGCCGCCCGAAGCCGACTCCACGGGTCGTGGCTTCGGCTTTGGCCCCGCCCTTCTGGGCGGCGTATTGGGCCTCGCCGCCGCCTATGGCCTGGCCTGGTTTGGCCTCTGGCCAACCACCCCTGCGCCGACCCCGGCGGCCGATCCGCGCCTGGCGCAGCTGGCGACGGCCGTGCCCGAACTCGAGACCGTGACCCAGACTACCCAGTCCGAACTGGCAGCCCTCAACCAGCGCATCGGCGCGCTTGAGACGGCGCCCGCCGCTGCCGCCAGCCCGGCTGCTGCTGCGGCCGAGCCGGCCGATCTCAGCGGCGTCGAGGCGGATATTGCCGCGCTGACCACGCGCATTGATACGCTGGCGGCGACTCCTGCCCCCGCCGCCGATACCGGCGCCACCGAGGCACTGCGCACCGAGCTGGCGGCCCTCGGCACCCGGCTCGACGAAGTGGCAGCGCGCCTCGGCACGGCCGAGGCAGGCCTGCGCACGCTCGACACCACCATGACCGAGACCACCGCCACCCTGGCCGACCAGCCCAGCGATATCGGCGCCGTGCTGCAGCTGCCGCTGATTCTCTCGGGCTTCGAGACGGCCTTCGCCACCGGCCGGCCCTTTGCCACCGAACTGGGCGCCCTGCGCGCCGCCGTGCCCGACGCGGACATACCCACCGACATCGCCAACAAGGCTGAAGCCGGCCTGGTCCGACCCGACATCATCGCCAGCCGCTTCGCCACAGTCTTGCCGGCCATGCTGGCCGGGCGCCCGGCCAATGCCGACGCGCAATGGCAGGATGGCGCGCTCGACTGGTTCCGCTCGGCCATCGCCCTGCGGCCGACAGGCGAGATCGAGGGCGATACGCCCGAAGCACTGATGTCGCGCCTCGAAGGCGCCATTGCCCGGCGCGATTTCGTTACCGCCGAAACCCTGCTGGCCGACCTACCCGCCCCCATGCTCGCCGCGGGTGAGGATGTGCCGGCCCTGGTAACCGAACAGGCGGAGGCCGCCCGCTTCCTCGATGCCCTGCGCGCCAGCGCTCTCACTGGCGAGGTTGCCCAATGATCCGCCTCGCCTCCTGGATAACCGGCAGCCTGGTCATCGCGGCGCTCGCGGCCTGGCTCATCTCCCTGCCGGGCACGCTGACGCTGGAGGCGGCTGGCTATCGCATGCAGCCCCGGCTGGGCGCGGCGGTTTTCATGTTCATTGTCGTCGCCATCGTGGTGATCGCGCTCTGGGCCATCATCCGGCGCATCCTGTCTGCCCCGCGCAACATGGCGCGGCGCACCCGCGAACGCCGCCGCGAACAGGGTGTGGAAGCCCTGTCCGATGCCAT
>CBFGMY010000181.1:0-8447 GCA_965650055.1 uncultured Devosia sp. | reverse complement strand
GGCGGTGGCGGCGACGGCAATGGTCATGGCGCCGCTCTATACCGGCACGCTGGCCCTGTTCCTGGCATCGTTGGCCATCGGTATCATCCTGTCGCCGGGGTTGAACGATCCGCAGCACCAGCGACGTGATGAAAACCCGTCCGCAACTGGGCGCTGGCTTGCCTCGATTTTCGACAAACTCGCCGGCGGCATGTTGGTCAAGCTCCTGGCCCTGGTCGTTGGCTGGGCAACCTCGCTCTTGGTCGGCCCCTGGTGGCTACTGGCGCTCGCGGCCATTGCCACATTCAGCATCATGGGCCGCGTCGGCGCGCTGCTGGCCCGCGGAGGCGATCCCGACGAAATCCGGCGCGACCTTGTGGAGGCGCTCGGTGGCCAGATACCGGCAACGCCGGAGACGATGTCGCCGCGCGATCTGGTTGTCCTCGCGACCAGCCCGGAACGGGAAATATTCAAGAACTTTCAGCCGCGCGAGACAGCCGAAAAGGTGGCGCTGCTGCGCCGCAAGCTGATCGCCCTCCGGCTCTACGATCGCGAAATCATGCAGCGGCGCGTGCTTTGGACGGTCGCGGCGCTGATCGTCTGGACGAGCCTCGCGGCCAGTCTGCTTTCGGCATTCCCGCTGGGCGTCGACGCGACGAACTATGCCGGAGCCCTGGGGCTGTTGCTGGGCGCGCTTGTCGGTGCGGTTGTCTGACAGGCCTTGGCGGGACCAGCGGCCCTGGCTCAGGGCTCGATCGTTCCCTTGAGCGCGGCGATCGCGGTCTCGGACAGACGTCCGGCCATGGGGGTGAACTCCAGGCCGCGCCGGTTCATTTCGGCATAGAGTGCCGTCAGCACCAGGCTTGGCAGGTCGGCGCCAGCGTGGTCGAACAGGTCGATCTTGGCTTCGTCCGAATCGCGCACGATCGCCTCGAGATAGTAGTGCGCGGCCTTGACCGGGTCGGCCTTCACATGCAGGCCGGCGGAATGGTAGAGGGCCAGGTTATGCGCGGCCATGTCGTTGCCTGCGTCATAGGCCCTTTCGACCAGGGCCAGGCCCGCCGCTTCGTCCATGGCGATGCCCTCGCCTCGCAACAGGCTTTCGCCCAGATTGTTCATGCCCTGCGGTTCGCCGGCCTCGACGGCCCGGCGGTAATAGTCGTTGGCCTGGACGTGATCGAGCGGAAAGCCGCCAAGGCCCCGGTCGGCCAGCCAACCCAGATTGGTCAGGGCGCCGGCATCGCCAATGGCCGCTGCCTGCTCATAGAGGGCGCGAGCCTTGGCATAGTCGCGCGGCACGCCCAATCCATCTTCGTAGAGCTGGCCGAGATCGATCATGGCGGAACTGTCTCCGCCATCCACCGCGACCTGATACCATCGCGCCGCGCCGGCATGGTCCTGAGTCACCCCGCGCCCGTTCGCGAGCATCAGGGCCAGATTATAGGCGCCAACGGCGTAGCCCGCATCGGCAGCCCGGCGATAATAATCCATCGCCGCAGCATAGTCGGTCGGAACGCCCATGCCCGTTTCGAGCGCCAGTCCGTAATTGATCAGGCCAACGATGTGGCCGCTGTCAGCGGCCTGTTTGAAGAGGGCGGCCATGCGCGGCAGGTCGGCCTCGGCGTGGTCCACGGCGAGCGCCCGGCCGAGGTTGAACGCCGTGCCCGCATCGTCGGGGGCCGCCAAAATGGCGGCTTCACAGGCGGCAATGGCGCTCGGCGCATCCAGCTCCCAACGCGTGACCCCGACAACCCCTTCGGGACGCTGCTCGTCAGCAGGGCTGCTGGCGAGCTCGGCGCACCGGCGGACCAGGGCCTCGGCATCCTGCGCCAACGCGGGCGCGGTCAGTACGAGGGCGGCAAGCAGGGCAACAAGGCTCGGATTAGCACTGAAACGCATGGGATGGGCCCTCTGTTGCGCGGCCACAGACTATACACGCCTCAGCTGGCTGCCCAGCCTCCAACAGGGATGGCGGCTCGCCCGTCTCAGCGGCAATGGGCGAGGATGGTGTCGACCACTTCGGCCAGCGGGCTTGTGGCGTCGATCCGGATGCCGTCCCGAGGCTGGTTCCGGCCGCTTTCGTGCAGGGACATGATCATGGCGCGCTCGGCGGGTTCAGAGCCCCATTCGTTGACCCGCGTATCGATGCGGCGCTCCAGCGTTTCACGATCCAGTTCGAGCAGGAACACGGCATCCATGAGGTCGATGAACTTGTGCCAGTTGCGCGAGCCGCCGCAGAAGAAGGTTTTTTCGTGTGTCTTGTCGGCGATGATGGATAGGACCCGATCGAGATTCCAGATGTGGTGGTCGTTGAGGAAGTCGAGATCATCAGGTGGCGGGGTGACCGGGGCACCGGTCTCCGGATCGCCCTGATAGGCCAGCACGCGGTCGCCATGCACGACGTGATAGCCCCGGCGCCCGAGCTCGGTGGCGATAGTGGTCTTGCCGGCGCCGGAGCTGCCTTCGATGAGGTAATTATGGATGCCCATGGCAGCGGCATTCCCCGAAATGGCTGTGGCCGCGCTATAGCGCCCGCAGGCAGATGTGCCAAGACCGCCATCGAGACGGCGCGCCGTCTCGCCGTCCACATCATCGCGCGCTCCGCAGGAAAAGGAAAAAGCGGCATTTGGTGAGACCAAAGTACCTGTCAAGCTGACTCATGCCGCTGCCTTGCGTCAGGACTGCAGCCTGTCGGTTAGCGCTTCGCCCATTCGACCATATCGGCAAAGAGACGTTGCAGAACCGAGCGCACCGGTGCAGCTCGTCCGGATGAGTAGGGAGCAGGCTCAAAGCCCGGATGTTCATCCATGTAGCCGCGACAGGCAGTTTCCATCTGGACGGCATGGATGCCATTGGCTGGATTGCCATGGTGGCGGGTGATCCAGCCGCCCTTGAAGCGTCCGTTCGACACGCGGGAAAAGCCTGAGGCGTCGCAATGGCGTTCGACCAGGGCTTGCAGCTCCGGCGCACAGCTCGCGCCGCTATTGGTGCCGATGTTGAAGATGGGGAGTTCGCCTTCGAACAGGCGCGGCACGACCGAGCGGATCGAGTGGCAATCATAGACGACGATGCTGTCATGATCGGCGCGTAACCGGGCGATTTCGGTGGTGAGGGCGGCGTGGTAGGGATCGAAATAGTCGCGCCGGCGCGCGCTGATATCGGCATCGTCCGGCTCGGCGCCGGGGCGGTAGAGCGGGGTGCCGTCAAAGCTGGTGGTGGGGCAGAGCCCGGTCGTTGCCTGTCCGGGATAGAGCGACTGACCTGAGGGATCGCGGTTGACGTCGATGACGCTGCGCGAAATCGCGGTATGCACCACCGTGGCCCCGAGAGAGCCAGCAAAATCATAGAGAAGGTCGATCCACCAATCGGTGTCGTTGCCGGCGAGCGGCAGCGAGGCGAGCCGTTCGGCGATGGGCGGCGGAATTTCGGTGCCGGTATGCGGCAGGCTGACGAGGAGCGGCGCGCTGCCTCTGACGACGCTGAGCCAGGTCATGCGGATATCTCCGGCAGCGCCGAGCCGATGATGGAATCGACCAGCGCGCCGCTCGTGATGAGACCTGTGGCGATCGCCATATCCGGCGCCATGTAACGGTCATCGGCCAGGTGCGGCACCACGCTTCGCAGCAAGGCGCGGGCGCTTTCGAGCACCGCGCTCGACGCCAGGGGCGCGTGGAAATCGCAGCCTTGTGCCGCGGCCAGAAGCTCGATGCCGATGACATTGGCGGTGTTGGCCGCCATAGGCCCGAGGCGCCGTGCCCCGTGGGTCGCCATCGACACGTGGTCTTCCTGGTTGGCCGAGGTGGGGATGGAATCGACGCTCGCCGGAAACGCCCGCTGTTTGTTCTCCGATACCAGGGCGGCCGCCGTGACCTGCGGGATCATGAAGCCGGAATTGAGTCCCGGTTTTGGCGTCAGGAAGGCGGGCAGGCCCGACAGCACCGGATCGACCAGCATGGCTATGCGGCGTTCGGCGATGGAGCCGATTTCGCACAAGGCCATGGCGATCATGTCGGCGGCGAAGGCGACGGGCTCGGCGTGGAAATTGCCACCCGAGATCACCTCGTTTTCGGCGGTGAAGACCAGCGGATTGTCCGAGACCGCATTGGCCTCGATGGCCAGGGTCGTCGCGGCTTGGCGCAGCAGATCGAGGCAGGCGCCCATCACCTGCGGCTGGCAGCGTAGGCAATAGGGATCCTGCACGCGCGTGTCGCCAATACGGTGCGAAGCACGGATGGCACTGCCCTCCATCAGGCGGCGCAGCGCATCGGCGACCTCGGTTTGCCCGCGATGGCGGCGTACGGCGTGAATGCGCGGATCGAAGGGACCATCGGAGCCGCGCGCCGCATCGGTCGAAAGCGCGCCCGTTACCAACGCGGCCTGGAACACCCGTTCGGCCTCGAACAGGCCGGCCAGCGCGAGGGCCGTCGAGACCTGCGTGCCATTGAGGAGCGCCAGGCCCTCCTTGGGGCCCAGCTGGAGCGGGGCGAGGCCCGCATCCGCTAGCGCCTTGGCGGCCGGGACCTCGGCTCCGTCAATCAGGAACGAACCGACGCCCAGTAGGGTGGCGCTCATATGCGCAAGCGGCGCCAGGTCACCGGAGGCGCCGACCGAGCCCTGGCCGGGAATGAGCGGGATCAGCCCCTTCTCAAGGCATGTCGCCAATTGGGTAATGGTCTGCCAGCGCACGCCGGAAAAACCCTGGGCGAGGCTGGCGATCTTGAGCGCCATGATCAACCGGACCACCGGAACGGGCAGCGGCTCGCCAACTCCGGCGGCATGCGACAGCACGATATTGCGCTGCAGCGCGGCAAGGTCGTCGTCCTCTATCCGCACGCTGGCGAGCTTGCCGAAGCCGGTATTGATGCCATAGACCGGCTCGCCCTTGGCGATGATCGCCGCGACCGTTTCGGCTGCCGCCTGAACGGCCGGCTCGGCATCGGGAGCGAGGTTGCAGTCGGCGCCGAAATAGATGTCTCGCCAGACCGACAGTGGAACCTCGCCGGGCACCAGTTGGTGGTGAATGCTCATCGGTTCCTCCAGATGCGGGCATGCAGCGGGTTGAAGCCGAGCCGGTAGACCAGTTCGGCTGGCCGCTCGATGTCCCAGATGGCCAGGTCGCAATACTTGCCGGCTTCGATCGTGCCGGTCTCGTTGAGTTTCCCCAGCGCCCGCGCGGCCTCGCGGGTGGTCCCGGCAATGATCTCGTCGACCCGCATGCGGAACAGCGTCGCCGCCATGTTCATCGCCAGCAACAGCGAGGTCATGGGCGATGTGCCCGGATTGGCATCGGTCGCCACTGCCATCGGCACGCCGTGCTGGCGGAACAGGTCCACCGGCGGCAATTGCGTTTCGCGCAGCGTGTAGTAGGCGCCCGGCAGCAGCACGGCGACGCTACCGGCGTCAGCCATGGCCGCAACGCCGTCTGCGTCGGTATATTCGAGGTGATCGACCGAGAGGGCGCCGAAGCTCGCTGCGAGCCTGGCGCCATGCAGGTTGGAAAGCTGGTCGGCATGCAGCTTGACCCGCAGGCCCAGGCTTTTTGCCTTGGCAAAGACACGCGACGTCTCCTCGCCCGAGAACGCGATACCCTCCATGAAGGCATCGACGGCGTCGGCGAGCCCCTCGGCGGCCATGGCCGGCAGGATGGTGTCGACCACGAGATCGAGGTAACCCGCACGATCCCGCTTGAATTCGGGCGGCACGGCATGGGCCGAGAGGCAGGTCGTGGCGATGGAAACATCGCGCTGCTTGCCCAGCGCACGGGCGGCGCGCAGCATGGCCAGTTCACTGGCGAGGTCGAGCCCATAGCCGGACTTGATCTCGACCGTGGTGACGCCCTCGGCGATCAGCCGATCGAGCCGGGGCAGGGCGCTGGCCACCAGTTGCTCGACGCTCGAGGCGCGGGTGGCGGTTACCGAGGCGATGATGCCGCCGCCGGCCCGGGCAATGTCCTCGTAGGACGCGCCCTCGAGCCGCATTTCGAATTCACGCGCCCGATCGCCGCCATGCACCAGGTGGGTATGGCAATCGATGAGGCCGGGCGTGATCCAGCGGCCGTCGAGATCGATGCGCTCGGCCCTGCTGGCTCCTGCCGGCAGATCATCCATCGGCCCGACCCAGGCGATGCGCTCGCCATCGGCCAGGATGGCACCGCGCTCGATGATGCCCAGACCGGGCAGGCTGGCATCGAGAGTGGTGATGCGCGCGTTGGTCCAGAGTCGGGACATAGGCCGATCCTCCTCAGACAAGCGGCATGGCTCGCAGCAGCGGCCGGATCGCCGCGACGTCGTCCGCCAGGGGTCGGTCGTCGGTATAGGTCGGGACCTTGGCGCGAATGGCGCGCCAGATCGCCTCGGTGGCCGGGGCGTGTGCCAGTCCGTCACTGCGCAGGTCGGCCGCTTGTGCGGCAGCCAGCAATTCGATGGCGATGATGGATTCGACATTGTCGAGGATGGCCAGCATTTTGAGTGCGGCCGGCGTGGGATGGCCGATGAGGTCTTCCTGCAGACCTGAGGTCACGCCGCCGTCGAGGCTCGCCGGTGCCGCCAGCCGCCGATTTTCGCCGACCAGCGACAGCGCGGTATATTGCAGGATCATGAAGCCGGAGGCCGCGCCGCTGTCAGCCGCGAGGAACGGCGGCAGGCCGCTGACCAGCGGATTGACCAGCCGGTCGGTGCGCCGCTCCGACATCGTGGCGACCAGCGCCATGGCCGGCGCCATGGCATCCATGGCGAGGCCGATGCCAGCGCCCACTGCATGGGCTTCCGAGAAGACTTCCGGGGCATCGACGGAGCCGCGCACCAAGGGATTATCCGTCACCGAGGCCAGTTCGTTGCCGACAATGCCAGCCACGTAGGCCAGCATGTCGCGCGCACCGCCATGCACCTGCGGCAAGGCCCGCAAACTCAGCGCATCCTGTGTCCGCGCGCCGAGGCTGTGTTCGAGAATCTGGCTGCCCGCCAGCAGGTCGCGCAGGCGCTGGCCTGTTTCCGCCAGCCCCGGCGAGGCATGCAGCGCCAGGCTTTTGGCATCGAGGGCGGTCTTCTGCCCGTTGAGGCCTTCAAAGGTCATGGCCGCCGCGATATCGGCCCAGGCCAGCAGCGCCTGCGCTTTGGCGACCGCGATGGCGGCGAGGCCCGTGACGCAGGGCGTGCCGTTGATGAGGCTGAGGCCTTCCTTGGCCTCTGGCACCACTGGCGGTCGGCCGATCCGGTTCAGAGCGTCGGCGCCGGTGATGCGCTCGTCGCCGGCCAGCACGTGGCCGCCCCCGATCAGGACCTGCGCGATATGGGCCATATGCGTGAGATAACCGATCGAGCCCCGCGACGGGATTTCCGGTGCAAAGCCGGCATTGAGCAGGTCGACCATGGTCTCGATGACCTCGAGCCGCAGACCGGAATAGCCATGCGCCTGGTTGTTGATCGCGGCGGCCAGGATGGCGCGCGCCTCCAACGCCGGCAGCGGCGCCCCGATGCCGACGGCATGGCTCATGATCAGATTGCGCGACAATTGCCGCTGCATCGGCACGTCGACCACAGTGTCGCTCAGTGCCCCCACGCCGGTATTGACCCCATAGGCGCGGATGCCCTTGGCGACGATAGCTTCCACCAGGCTGCGGGCGTGGACGATGCGGGCCTTTGCCGCGTCGGACAGTGTCAGCCGCGCGCCCGCCGCAACAGCAGCCAGGTCGCGCCAGGAGAGCGGTTCGTCACGGACGATCTCGGTCATGGTCAATCGTGGGCCAGAGCGTGGTTGGCATGGCGCTGCACGAAGCGGGCGACATAGTCATTGGCCGGATTGCGCAGGATGGCGCCGGGCGTATCCACCTGCACCAGCCTTCCATCGCGCAGGATGGCGATTTCCGAGCCGATACGCAGCGCCTCGTCCAGATCGTGGGTGATGAAGACGATGGTCTTGGCCAGGCTGCGCTGCAGTTCGAGCAACTGGTCCTGCATTTCGGCGCGGATCAGCGGATCGAGCGCGCTGAAGGCCTCGTCCATCAGGATGACATCGGTATCGGCCGCAAGTGCCCGGGCAAGGCCGACGCGCTGCTTCATGCCGCCCGAGAGCTCGAACGGGAACTTGTTCTCATAGCCCTTAAGGCCGACGGTCTCGATCCATTTCATGGCGATATCGCGCACCTGGGCCCGCGGCTCGCCGCGCACGGCCAGGCCATAGCCGGCATTCTGCAGAACCGTATGGTGCGGCAACAGGCCAAAGCTCTGGAATACCATGGAGACGCGCCGCATGCGGAAGGCGCGCAGGTCGCGAGCATTGAGCGTGAGGATGTTCTGGCCGTCGAACAGGATCTCCCCGCTCGATGGTTCGATCAGCCGGTTGAGGTGGCGCACCAGCGTCGACTTGCCGGAGCCCGAGAGCCCCATGATCACGAAGATGCGGCCCGAGGCGATCTTGAGGCTCACATCGCCCAGACCCATATTGGCGCCTGTCTTGGCGAGGATTGCCGC
>CBFGMY010000180.1:0-8504 GCA_965650055.1 uncultured Devosia sp. | reverse complement strand
TCGGGCGTGCCGGTCAGCGACGGTGCGGCGGCGTTCTTCGGCGTATTCGCGGCCTTTGATCTGTGGCCGGTCATCGAGCAAGGACGCGGCATCCAGCTCAACGATCGGTTTGACCGCATGGCACTCGATCGGGCGTTGGCCAACGTCATGCGTGCGCAACGCGACCTGACGGCGGACGTGCTCAAGACGGAAGGGGGGTTGGCGGGTTGGACGGCCCGGCCTGCAATCGGACGGACAGCAGCCGCCGTGGCCGAGCTCACCCAAGGGGCATTGACCGTGTCGCGGCTCAGCGTGGCGGCGGGGTTGTTGGCCGATCTGGCGCAGGAGGTGTGATCGGGGGGAGCCCCGTTCACCCATTGCGAACAAAAGCAGAATAGCCTCTTTTGGACGTTCATTCCAAAGGTCTCGATTCGTGCTCGCCAGCCGCAACTATCTCGATGCGCTTAACCCGGAACAGCGCCGGGCCGTAGAGCACGGCATTGGGCAGGAGCGGCCGGGGCCACTGCTGGTGATTGCGGGCGCTGGTTCGGGCAAGACCAACACATTGGCCCATCGTGTGGCACATCTGATGGTCAATGGCGCCGATCCAAGACGCATATTGCTGATGACCTTTTCGCGGCGGGCGGCCAGCGAAATGAGCCGGCGGGTGGAGCGGATCGCGGCGCAGGTGCTGGGCAAGAATTCGGGCGTGTTGACCGATGCGCTCAACTGGGCCGGGACCTTTCACGGCATCGGGGCGCGGCTACTGCGCGAGCATGCGACGCAGATCGGGCTCGATCCGGCTTTCACCATCCATGACCGCGAGGATTCGGCGGACCTGATGAACCTGGTCCGGCACGAGCTGGGGATGAGCGAGGCCAAGAGCCGGTTTCCGACCAAGGGGACGTGCCTGGCAATCTATTCGCGCGTGGTGAATGCCCAGGGGGAGCTGGAGACAGTGCTCAAGGAGACGTTTCCGTGGTGCGCCATGTGGGCGGCCGAGCTACGGCAGCTATTCGGCGCCTATGTCGAAGCCAAGCAGCGGCAGAACGTGCTCGATTACGACGACCTGCTGCTCTATTGGGCCGGCATGATGGCCGATCCCCATATTGCGGCCGAGGTGTCGGGACGGTTCGACCACGTACTCGTCGATGAGTATCAGGATACCAACCGGTTGCAGGCGAGCGTGCTGCTGGCGATGCGGCCAGATGGGTGCGGGTTGACGGTTGTCGGGGACGACGCCCAGTCGATCTATTCGTTCCGGGCCGCGACCGTGCGCAATATCCTCGACTTTCCGGCTACCTTCAGTCCGCCGGCCGATATCGTCACGCTCGACCGCAACTACCGCTCGACGCAGCCGATCCTTTCAGCGGCCAATGCCGTCATCGATATGGCCAGCGAGCGCTTCACCAAGAACCTGTGGACCGAACGACAGTCCGACGCCAGGCCGTTGCTGGTGACGGTACGCGACGAGGCGGACCAGGCGCGCTATGTGGTGCACAAGGTGCTGGAGGCCCGCGAGGGCGGCACGACACTGAAGAACCAGGCCGTGCTGTTCCGCACCTCGAGCCATTCGGGACCGCTGGAAATCGAGCTGACGCGGCGGAATATCCCGTTCGTCAAGTTCGGCGGGCTCAAGTTCCTCGATGCGGCGCATATCAAGGACCTGCTGGCGATTTTGCGCTGGGCGGAGAATCCGCGCGACCGGGTGGCGGGATTCCGCGTGCTGCAATTGCTGCCGGGCGTGGGGCCAGGGACGGCGGGCAAGGTGCTCGACGCCATGGCGACAGGGCCCGACCCGATCTGGGCGCTGGGCGAGATTCCGCCGCCGCCACGCGCCGCCGAGGGCTGGACCGGGCTGGTGGAAATGATCGGTCGGCTGGCGCGCAAGGATGCGGGCTGGCCGCTGGAACTGGGCTATGCCCGGCTCTGGTATGAGCCGCTGATGGAACAGGCTTATGAGGATGCCATCGTGCGGCTGCAGGACATTCTGCAGCTCGAACAGATCGCTTCGGGCTATCCGAGCCGCGAGCGGTTCCTAACCGAACTGACGCTCGATCCGCCGGATGCGACAAGCGACCAATCGGGCGTGCCGTCGCTGGACGAGGACTATCTGATCCTGTCGACCATCCATTCGGCCAAGGGGCAGGAATGGAAGGCCGTGCATGTGCTCAATGTGGTGGATGGGTGCATTCCATCTGACCTGGGCACCGGCTCGACGCATGAGCTGGAGGAGGAGCGCCGGCTGCTCTATGTGGCGATGACGCGGGCGCGGGACGAGTTGAACCTGATCGTGCCGCAGCGGTTTTTCGTGACCAACCAGCACAAGCATGGCGACAAGCATCTTTACGCACAGCGAACCCGATTCATTCCGCGCAGCCTGGTGCCGCTGTTCGAAGACATTCTGTGGCCCCCGGTAAAGCCGGCCTATATCGAGGGATTGTCGCCGGCTCCGGCGAAGATGGATATCGGCGCGCAGATGCGGGGCATGTGGAGCAAGTAGCGCCTTATGCCAAAGTCTGCCTTGTGCCGGGGAGCGGCATGGGGACAGTGGGAATACCCTGCCCTAACGCCGAGCTCAACATGACCACGCTTTCCGACTGGCTTGCTGCCCAACCCGTGGACCCCAAGCTGGCGTCGGTTGTCAGCACCATGGCGGCGGCCAGCGCTGAGATCGCCGATGTGCTGCGGCTGGCGCCAATTGCCGGGCAGACCGGGCTGGCCGGGCATACCAACGTGCAGGGCGAGGCGCAGAAGGCGCTCGACGTGATCTCAAACGACATTGTTTTGAATCACATACGGGCAAACCCCGAGATTTCGATTCTCGTTTCCGAAGAGCTGGATGAAGCCGTTCACATCGAGAATCAGGGTGGGTTCATGGTGGCGACCGACCCGCTGGACGGCTCTTCAAATCTGGACGTAAACGTCACTGTCGGAACGATTTTTTCGGTTCTGGATGCGAGCAAGGGGCTGCTGCAGCGCGGGTCGGCGCAACTGGCGGCCGGCTACGCGGCCTATGGGCCGGCGACAAGCCTGGTGGTGACGTTCGGGCCGTCGACCGCAGTGTTCACGCTGGATGCGGGGGGAACCTTCCAGTTGACGCAGGACGGGGTCAAAGTGAGTCCCACATCGGGCGAATATGCGATCAATACGGCACGCGAGCGGTTGTGGGACGCAGCCACCAGCGGCTATGTCGCGGAAAACGTGGCGGGCGAAACCGGACCGGCGGGGAAGCGCTACAATATGCGCTGGGTCGGCTCGATGGTTGCCGATATCCATCGCATCCTGATGCGTGGCGGCATCTTCATGTATCCGCTGGATAGCGAGACCGTAGGCAAGGGCGGCCGGTTGCGGCTGCTCTACGAGGCCAATCCGATGGCGATGATCGTCGAGGCCGCGGGCGGCAAGTCGACGACCGGGCCGGAGCGGATACTGGACTTGGTGCCAACAGGCATTCACCAGCGGGTGCCGGTAATTTTGGGCTCTGCCGAGGAAGTTACGCGCGTGGAGGAATGGTACGCGCGAGGGTAGTGGCAAAGGTCCATGGTCGGCTTTGGCGGCAATTGCAACGTTGCCACGCTGCCGCTATAGCTCGGGCATGTGAGGAGCTGGCGCGCTGAATTAGGCCAGCCGGGAGCCATTATGACCGACCCCAAGCTGACGCTGCCAAAGACCAATTCGAGCCTCTGGCAGAACCGGCCGTTCCACCGGCAGTACCTGATGCGGCAGGCCAATAACCTGTTCGACTTTTTCGAAGCCCCGTCGATGAACCCAAAGGGCGGCTTCTTCGAGCTCGATGACGAGGGCAATCCGCTCGATGCGGACAACGCCAATCGCCAGATCCACGTCACCACACGCATGGTGCATTGCGCAGTGCTGGGCAGCCTGATCGGTCGGCCTGGATCGGACGAGATCGTCGACCACGGCATGCGCTACATCTGGGAGCGGCATCGCGATACCAAGCGGGGCGGCTATGTGTGGAGCCTCGACGACAATGGGGTGACCAACGGGTCCAAGCAAGCCTACGGGCATGCTTTCGTTTTGCTTGCAGCATCGAGCGCCAAGCTCGTCGGGCATCCATTGGCCGACCAGATGCTGGCCGACGTGACCAACATCATCAACACCCGCTTCTGGGATGAGCAGAGCGGGTCGGTCAAAGACGAGTACAACCAGGACTGGTCCCAGCTGCTGCCCTATCGCGGTCAGAATGCCAACATGCACATGACCGAGGCGCTGATGGCGGCGTTCGAGGCGACGGGTAACCGGGACTACCTGACCAAGGCCGAGCGCATCGCCGAGTTGATCATTGCCCGCAACGCTGTTCCGCTCGGACACCGGGTGGCGGAGCATTTCGACCAGCACTGGGTGCTCGACAAGAATTACGAGGGCAACGAGATGTTCCGGCCATCGGGCACCACGCCCGGGCACTGGCTGGAATGGTCGCGGCTGCTGTACCAGCTCTGGGTGCTGGGCGAGAAGCGCCTCTCCTGGATGACCGGCGCCGCGCGGGAGCTGTTTGTCCAATCCATCGAGCTAGGGTGGGACAAGGTTCATGGCGGGTTCTTCTACACCCTGGACTGGGACAACAAGCCCATCATGCGCGAGAAGCTGTGGTGGCCGACGAGCGAAGCCATCGGCGCTGCCGCCTATATCTCGGCCTTCGACAGCGGCGACTACTTCCAGGCCTGGTATCGCAAGCTGTGGGACTATGCCGAAAACCATGTCATCGACCACAAGCGCGGTGGCTGGCTCAGCGAGCTCACGGAAGACCTGAGGCCGACCTCGCGGCTTTTCGTGGGCAAGCCGGATATTTATCACGCGTTGCAGGCCTGCCTGATCCCGCTCTATCCGACCAATGGCAGCCTGACCAAAGGCATCATCGCGGCCGATCACACCGCCAGGCACTACCTGTAGGCGCCGCGCGCGCCTCGCCACCCGGAAAACTGTGCCGGCAGAACGAATTCACACCGCCGGCCAGCCACTGTTGCCACCGGCACGGGCGGCGCGTAAATCAGCGCCATCGAAACAGGACTCTGCCGATGTCGCGCCCCGATCGCCTGCCTGCCCAATTGCCGCGCCTGCTGGTGGAGCGCGCGGTCGCTGCCGCGCTGGAGGAAGACATCGGCCTGGCCGGCGCCCTGACGAGCCAGGCGACGCTGGCGCCTGAGGCGCGGGCGACCGCCAGCCTTTCTGCACGCGAACCCGGCGTGATTGCGGGGCTCGACCTGGCAGCGGCCGCATTTCGGCTCGTGGGGGACGGCGTGACGTTCACGCCGACCCTGGCCGATGGCGACCGCGTTGCGGCGGGCGGCGTGGTTGCCACGGTGGCGGGCCCTGCCCGGCTGGTGATGTCGGCGGAACGCGTCGCACTGAACTTTCTCAATCACCTGAGCGGCATTGCCACGCTGACGCGCGAATATGCCGATGCGGTGGCCGGCACGGGTGCGCAAATCTGCGATACGCGCAAGACCACGCCCGGGCTGCGGGCGTTCGAGAAGTTTGCCGTGCGGTGCGGTGGCGGGGCCAACCATCGCTATTCGCTGGATGACGCCATCCTGATCAAGGACAATCACATTGCGGTGGCCGGCAGCGTTTCGGCGGCGTACCGGGCTGCCGAGGCCTTTGCTGGACATCTCGTGGCCATCGAAATCGAGGTGACCACCCTGGCCGAACTCGAGGAAGCGCTTGCAGCGGGCGCCAGGGTCGTGCTGCTGGACAATATGGACAATGACCTGCTGCGACAGGCGGTGGCGATCAATGCCGGGCGGGCCAAGCTCGAGGCTTCGGGTGGGGTGAAGCTGGACCGCGTGCGCTCGATTGCCGAGACGGGTGTCGATTACATTTCCACCAGCCAGATCACCATGGCAGCCAAACCGCTCGACCTGGGCCTCGACGTCGTGGTGGAAAGCTGATGGCTGCCGTCATGCAGGTGCCAACCGACCACAATCTGACCGCCCTGGCGCTGGAAGCGGCGATTGCCGCGGCGCACGTCATCCTTGAGGTCTACGCACGCCCCATTGCGGCGGTCGCCAAGGCCGATGGCTCGCCAGTTACCGAGGCGGACGCCGCAGCCGAAGCGGTGATCCTTGAGCTGCTAAAGCCTACCGGCATACCAGTGCTGGGTGAGGAGAGCGTGGCGGCGGGGATCATCCCCGTGCTGGGTGAGCGCTATTTCGTGGTCGATCCGCTTGACGGCACCAAGGAGTTCATCAAGCGCAACGGCGAGTTCACAGTGAATATTGCGCTGGTCGAACATGGCGTGCCGGTGCTTGGCGTGGTGCTGGCGCCAGCGACGGGCGAGACATTCATCGGCGACGCCACCGGAGCCTGGTTCTGCAACACGCAGGCCGGTTCGGACCCGGAAAAGACGCGCATTTCAGTGGCCTCGGCAAAACGGCTGCGCATTGTGGCGAGCCGGTCGCATGGGCACGCGGCGCTCGCTGCCCTCTGCGAAACGCTGGACGTGGAGACCGATGTATCCGTCGGGTCATCCCTGAAATTCTGTCTTTTGGCGCGCGGCGATGCCCAGCTTTACCCCCGCTTCACCCCAACGTCTGAGTGGGACACGGCGGCCGGGCAAGCGGTTCTGGAAGCGGCGGGCGGTGCGGTGGTGACACTGGACGGCGAGCGCATGCGCTACGGAAAAGGCGATCTGGCCTTCCTGAACCCTTATTTTGTGGCCGCTTCGAGCCGCGAACTGGCGCAGCGGGCGGCCGCGGAAATGACCCGGCTACTGGACGGGGCGGGCAGCCATGCAACCTGATCTTAACTGATCTACCGGAACTGCTTGGTTCCAGAACTTGCGCGATTCATTGCGGGGCTATACAGAACCGGCATATATCGGCCCGGCATATGTCCCGGCGGAGCCCGCGCATGAACGTCAGAACTCTTTGTCTATCGATCCTCTATGAGGGCGAAGCAACCGGATATGAGATCCGGCGGCTTTGCGTCGAGGGCGAGTGCTCGTACTTCATCGAAGCGAGCTTCGGCTCGATCTACCCTGCTCTCGCCAGACTCGAGGACGAGGGCCTGGTCGTCAGCCGGACTGAGCAGCAAAGCGGCAAGCCAGCCAAGAAGGTCTATTCGATCACCGACCAGGGCCGCGCGGCCTTTGCCGATGAATTGGCCGGCCCGCTCGGCGACGACGTATTCCGCAGCCCGTTCCTGTTGTTCGCGCGCTTCGCACACATCCTGCCGCGCGACCTGGTTGAGGCGCGAGCCAACGAATTCCTGGAAAAAAACATAGCCGAACATCGCCGGCTTGAAGAGGCCTTTGCCGAGCGGGCAAGCAATGCTTCGGACACATGGGTAATTAATTACGGACGTGCAGTAATGGAGGTTGCCGAACGGCACATGCGCTCCCATATGCACGAACTGATCACTTTGGCGCGAGCCGAGCCGAAAAAAGACGCGGCTGAGTAAAGGGGCGAATCTCAATGCGTGCACTATTTTCCTACGGCGTAGCCTTCCTGATCCTGGTTTTGGCAGGCATATGGCTGTCGACCGGCACACTGGTCATGGGCGGCAACGGACCGGGCAAGGGCGAGCGCCCGATCATTTCGGTCATCGAAGGCGATGAGCATGGGCCAATTGCGACCCAGCTCGCCGAAACCGGCGTCCTCGCCGCGCATGAAACCGAACACGCGATCGATCCTCACCTGACGATCGCGCAGCGCAACGAGGAAGAGCTGGGTGCCAATACCCAGCTGCAGTCCGTGCGCACCTCCACCTATGTGGCCAAGCCGATGTCCATCGAAGTGCCACTGCGTGGCCGGACTCAGGCCAAGGCCACGGTCGGCGCGGTCGCCGAGACTGCTGGCGTCGTTGATACCGTGCATGTCACTAAGGGCCAGAATGTGGCCGTGGGCGATTTGCTCTGCACCCTTGATCAGGGCACGCGCGCTGCGGCCGTGGCCCAGGCAAATGCCGGGCTGGAGCAGGCCAATGCATCGCTGGCCCAGGCGCAGTCGGACTTCGATACCAATGCAGAGCTTCGCCAGAAGGGCCTGGCAGCGCCCAACACCGCTCGCCAGCTCGAAGTCGCGCTGAGTGCAGCCAAGGCGGCCATCAGCGCTGCCCAGGCAGGCTTTGACAACGCACAGGCCGAACTCGACCGCACCGAAATCCACGCCAAGGTCGCTGGTGTCGTGCAGGATCCGCTCGTGGCCGCCGGTGCAATGCTCGCCATGGGGCAGCCCTGCGCGACCATCGTCCAGCTCGACCCGATGGTGTTCGTCGGCCAGGTTCCGGAAGCTCGCATCGCGCTGGCTCGGCTGGGCCTCGAGGCCTCGATCAAAACCATCACGGGCCAGGTAGTTTCGGGCAAGGTGACGTTCATTTCGAGCACTGCCGACGCCGCCACCCGCTCGTTCCCGGTTGAAATCGAGTTCCCGAATGCCGGCGGCGCGATCCGCGACGGCATCACCGCAACCGCCACGGTCAATATGGGTTCGGCTCCGGCGCACCTGGTGCCGCAGTCGGTGCTGACGCTCAACGATGACGGCGTGCTCGGCGTGAGCATCGTC
>CBFGMY010000179.1:0-8526 GCA_965650055.1 uncultured Devosia sp. | reverse complement strand
TTGGCTGCGCCGGGATCGATCGACTTTTCCTTGGAGAGGGTCGCGAAGTCGGCGCCGCCGTCGAGTTCGGCCTTGACGGCATTGGCTTCGGCTTCGTCGGCCACCAGGATATGGCTGGCGCGGATTTCGTCGGCCGGCACGAAATCGGCGACGAACTTGTCATATTGCGCGCGCACGGTCTCTTCGGTCACCGCATTGGCGATGGTCTCGGCGAAGAAAGCACGACGCAGGGCGCGCTCCTTGAGATAGTTGAGGCGCTGCTGGAACAGCGGCGTATCGGCCATGCCGGCGTCCTGGCCAGCCTTGGCCATCACCTTCATGTCGATCAGGACGCGCAGCAGGAACGGTTTGCGCTGCTCGGCGGGCATCTGGCTGAGTTCCTGGGTCAGGTCCTCGGCGGCAAAGCTCAGATCGGCTTCGGTGATCGGCTCGCCGCCGACGGTGGCAACCACCGTGTCAGGGGAAACCGGGGCAGCTTCGACCGCCGGTGCCGGGGCAGCCGGCGCGGCATCCTGTGCCAGAACCGGGGCCAGCGCGCCGGCAGAGAGCATGAGCGCCAGGACGCTCGCGGTGCGGGCGAGGCGGGAGGGGGAAAAAGTCATCAGGTCGGTCTCCTTGCCGGCGCTTGTGGTCGCGGCTGGCTCGTTCGTGTCGGCGATACGCAGGCCCTTGGTCGGGTCGGCGGCTCCTGGGCCTGCCCCTCACACGGCAACGGGGCCAAAATGTGCCACGCCGCGTCTTGTGAGCAACCAAGTGCCAAAAGTCCCGTTTCTGCCGGGCCTTCCGGCAGGGGCAGGCAGGTGTCGCCCATTTCGGCAGCGTTGACAAGACAGGGGGCCGCTCTTACATCTCACCCGCTTTTCCGCCGGGTGGCGGGATACCAGAAATTCAAAGCCGGAAAGGCTTTCTCATCGCGTCGACGCGGCCGAACGGTCCAGTATTCCGCACCTCCCCAGCCCGCCCCGATGAGTCATAAAAGGACCTGACATATGGCACTTGCTGCGCTCGCCCGGCGGATCTTCGGGTCTCCGTCCGACAGGCACGTCAAGCGGTTCCAGGGCAAGGTGGCGCAGATCAATGCGCTCGAGGCCCAGTTCGAAAAGCTCAGCGATGACGAACTCCGCGCCAAGACGGCCGAGTTCCGTGCGCAGCTCGAACAAGGCGCCGATCTCAATGATTTGATCGTGCCGGCTTTCGCTACGGTGCGCGAGGCCTCCAAGCGTGTGCTGGGCATGCGGCATTTCGACGTGCAGCTCATCGGCGGCATGGCGATGAACGAGCACAGCATTGCCGAAATGCGCACCGGTGAAGGCAAGACGCTGGTGGCGACGCTGCCGATGTATCTCAATGCGCTGCCGGGCAAGGGCGCGCACCTGGTCACCGTCAACGACTACCTCGTCAAGCGCGACGCGGCCTGGATGGGCCAGATCTACAGCTTCCTGGGCCTTACCTGGGGCGTGATCGTGCATGGCATGACCGATGCCGAGCGCAAGGCTGCCTATGCCGCCGACATCACCTACGGCACCAATAACGAGCTCGGCTTCGACTACCTGCGCGACAACATGAAATATACGCGCGCCCAGATGGTGCAGCGCGGCCATGAATTCGCGATCGTGGACGAGGTGGACTCGATCCTGATCGACGAGGCGCGCACGCCGCTGATCATTTCGGGCCCGTCGGACGACCGCAGCGACCTCTATATGAAGATCGATGCGCTGATGCCCATTATCGACGAGAGCGATTTCGAGCTCGACGAAAAGCATCGTTCCGCCACCTTCACCGATGCCGGCATCGAAAAGCTCGAAGCCAAGCTGGCCGAAGACGGACTGCTCAAGACCGGCTCGCTCTATGACGTGGAAAACGTCGCACTGGTGCACCACGCCAATTCGGCCCTGCGCGCCCACAAGCTGTTCCGCAAGGACAAGGACTATATCGTCCGCAATGACGAAGTGGTCATCATCGACGAGTTCAGTGGTCGCATGATGCCGGGCCGCCGCTATTCGGAAGGCCTGCACCAGGCGCTGGAAGCCAAGGAACACGTCAAGATCCAGCCGGAAAACCAGACGCTGGCCTCGATCACCTTCCAGAACTATTTCCGCCTCTACAAGAAGCTGGCCGGCATGACCGGTACGGCAGCGACCGAGGCCGAGGAATTTGCCGACATCTACAAGCTCGACGTGGTCACCGTGCCGACCAACGTGCCGGTGCAGCGTCGCGACGACGAAGACGCCATCTTCCGCACCGCTGCCGAGAAGTTCGAAGCCATCGCCCAGCTGATCAAGGAATGCCAGGATCGGGGCCAGCCGGTCCTGGTCGGCACGACCTCGATCGAAAAGAGCGAGATGCTCGCGGACCTGCTGCGCAAGAAGAATGTCGGCCAGATGAACGTGCTCAACGCGCGCCATCACGAGCAGGAAGCCTTTATCGTGGCCGATGCGGGCCTGCCCGGCGCCATTACCATTGCTACCAACATGGCCGGTCGCGGTACCGACATCCAGCTGGGCGGCAATCTCGAAATGCGCATCCAGCGCGAGACCGGCGAACTTGAAGGCGAGGCCCGCGAGGCCAAGATCGCCGAAATCAAGTCCACCATTGCCAGCGACAAGGCCAAGGCGCTGGCCGCCGGGGGCCTCATGGTCATCGGCACCGAACGCCATGAAAGCCGCCGGATCGACAACCAGCTGCGTGGCCGTTCCGGCCGCCAGGGTGATCCGGGTCACTCGGCCTTCTTCCTCAGCCTTCAGGACGACCTGATGCGCATCTTCCCAGTGGACAGCATGGATTCCATGCTTGGCAAGCTGGGGCTGGAGCAGGGCGAGAGCATCACCCATCCATGGGTCAGCAAGGCCATCGAACGCGCCCAGGGCAAGGTCGAAGCGCGCAACTTCGACATCCGCAAGAACATCCTCAAATACGACGACGTGATGAACGATCAGCGCAAGGTGATCTTCGAGCAGCGTATCGAATTGATGGATGCCGAGGATGTCAGCGACACCGTTGTCGAGATGCGCCATGACGTGGTCGACAACATTGTCGGCAAGGCCATCCCGCCGCGCTCCTATCCCGAGCAGTGGAATGTCGAGCAGCTCGAGGCGGCCGCCAAGACCTACCTCAACATCGACGTGCCGGTGAAGGAATGGGCGGCCGAGGAAGGCATCGACGCCGAGATCATCACCGAGCGGCTGATCGCGGCCGCCGATGCCCATGCGGCAGCCAAGGAAGAGCGCACCATCGCCAATATGGCGGCGGCCGGCTCGGCCAACCCGACCATCATGCGCCAGGTGGAAAAGTCCATCCTGCTGCAGTCGATCGACGGGTTGTGGCGCGAGCACCTGGTGACGCTCGATCACCTCTCCAAGGTGGTGGGCTGGCGCGGCATCGCCCAGCGTGACCCGCTCAACGAATACAAGCAGGAAGCCTATGAGCTGTTCCAGGCGCTGCTGGCCAACCTGCGCGAACTGGTGACGACCCAGCTCAGCCATGTCGAGTTGCAGCCGCGCCCAGTGGCGCCGCCGGTGCCCGATCTCAGCAAGCTGCGCGAGACCCATATCGATCCGCTGACCGGCGAGAACGACGCCGAAGAGGGCTCGGATACTATTGCAGGCGCCCTGGGCGCGACCGGTGGCGACCCCTCGCTCAAGCCGATCGATCCCAAGCTGCTGGAAGGGGTGTCGCGCAATGCCCCCTGCCCCTGTGGCTCGGGCAAGAAGTTCAAGCACTGCCACGGTGCGTTCTAGACGACAAAGGCCCGGAGCGATCCGGGCCTTTTGCTTGATGCGTGGCTGCTGCTAGCAGGTCACCCTGATCTCGGCATAGCCGCTGATGGCGGCGCCGTCAGAGGGCACTACGCCGATCATGCAGGTGCTGTTGGGCAGAGCGATGTTGCCGCCCTGGGCGATGACGGTGCCGTCGGCCAGCGAGATGTAGCCGTCATCGACCGAGCCGATCTCCACCACCGCGCCCGTGCCGCAGACGGGGTAACGGTCGCCCGCCGCCACCATGAAGCGCGTGCCTGATGGCAGGCAGTCGCCACCCTCGGCGGCCGCGGCAGGCGTCGCAGCAGGGGTGGCTGCCGGCGTGGGCGCGGCGACCGCTGCAGGGCCATTGCGCCAGCTCTCCTCCAGAATGGCCAGGCGGTTGGCCATATCAGTCAGGGCGGCATCGTCGGTTTGCGAGGGTGTTCCCTGCTGGCGGCCGAACAGTTCCATGCTGAGACGAAGCTGGGCAATATCGGTGGAGAGCCGCACCATCTCGCGCTGCGTATCGCTATAGACCCAGGCGCTGGCGCCCAGCGCGGCAATGCCGACCAGGCCCACCACGAAGCTCAGCACATTGGCCAGGGACATGCGGGCGCGAGGGGGCTCGGGCGCCGGCTGGCTCTCACCCTGGACATCGACCGATACCGTCTCTTCCAAAGCAAAGGTCTCCGTTGCTGGCGCTGCCGCGTTCAGATCGGCGCAGATTGCGGCCCTGATATGGTGGTGGGCGCCTAGCGCTGCAACGGCGGCATGGGCTTGGGCGCCGGCTTGCCTGAGATGACCGGGGTGATGTTCTCGTCACCGCCGCCAAACATGTTGCCGATGCCGCTGAAGAAGCCGCCAATGGCCTCGCCGCGCGCCTTGGCCGCGGCTTCCTCGGCAATCCTGCGTTCGGCCTCGGCTGCCTCGCGCGCCGCCTTCTGGGCTTCGCTCTCGACGGCGGCGGTAAAGGCGGTTGCGTCGGCCTGTTGCTTGGCCGTCAGCGCCGCATTCTGCACCACGGCGGGGCAGGGGCCCATGGGATTGAGCGCACCGCCGCCGACAGCGTTGAAGATATACTGGCGTTCGCACACATCCCAGGCCGGCGGCGCCTTGGTCAGTTCGAACAGGTCATAGCCTTCCTTGATATCCTGCCAGAAGCCGATATGCGGGCTGGACGCCTGCTGCGCCAGCTTGGCGGCCGTCATCCTGAAGGGGAATATCTGCAGCTGGAAGCTGGAATTGCCGCCCTTGAAGGTTTCGCGCGCCAGGGCATAGATTTCGGCAATGCCGTCGTCGGTCATGGCGTAGCAGCCGCGCGACGAGCAATCGCCATGCACCATCAGGTCGCTGCCGGTGCGGCCCCAGACCCGATCGAATTTGTTGGGAAAGCCGGTATTGAAGGCCAGGTAGTAGTTGGACCGTGGATTCATCAGGCCCGGCGTGATCGTGTAGAAGCCCTCGGGGCTCTGCCGGTCGCCTTCCTTGATCTTGGGGCCAAGCTCGCCGGAAAACGCACAGATCTCGTAGGTCTTGAACATCTTGAACTGGCCGGCGCTGGTGCGCTTCCACACTTCAAGGGTCTTTTCTTCCTTGAAGATGCGGATGACCATGGCCTCGCCGGGCGACGAACCCATATTGCGCAGACCCGCCTGGACCAGGCTCGACAGGGGCTGGTTGTGCCGGTTGTCGCTGGATTTGGGCAGGAAGCCGCCGCAGGCGACGAGCCCGAAGGCCACCCAGAGCAGGATCAGCACCGAGGAGAGTTTGCGGAGAACAGTGGCGGTCAACGTCGGCAGCCCGGTGGTCGAAAATGGAGCGATGACCCATAGGGGGCCGTGGTTACCGCAGCATGAGTTTTGCTGGTGAACGAAGCGTTAGCACACGGCAGAAAATGCGGAAAGCGGGGGAATATCACGCAAGCGTGTGGAGGCAGAAAAGAGTACCTCCCCCTAACCTCCCCCTGAAAAGGGGGAGGAATCTGGCCGGTGACTGGGCCAGACGGTGCCACGAACTGGATCGGTCCCTCCCCCTATCAGGGGGAGGCCAGGAGGGGGTATCCGCCAGACGCTAAAGCGTCGTGCCGATCGCCAGGAACTTCTCGCGACGGTGTTCGCGGGTTTCGAGGCGACCACGACCGGCGAAATCGCCGAGGAAGGCCGCGATGGCGCCGCGGGTGGAATCCATGATCGTTTCGTGGTGGCGATGCGCGCCGCCAGCCGGCTCGGGAATGATGCCGTCAATCACGCCGAAGCCGAACAGGTCCTGCGCGGTGATCTTCTGGGCGGTGGCCATGTCCTGCGCCTTGGCAGCGTCGCGGAACAGGATCGAGGCGCCGGCCTCGGGCGAGATCACCGAATAGATGGCGTTTTCAAGCATCAGCACACGGTTGGCCACGGCGATGGCGATGGCGCCGCCCGAACCGCCCTCGCCGATGACGATGGCGATATTGGGTACGCCCAGTTCGAGGCATTTCTCGGTCGAGCGGGCAATGGCCTCGGCCTGGCCGCGTTCCTCGGCGCCGATGCCCGGATAGGCGCCGGCAGTATCGACGAAGGAAATCAGCGGAATGTTGAAACGGTCCGCCATTTCCATGATGCGCACGGCCTTGCGATAGCCCTCAGGGCTGGCCATGCCAAAATTGTGCTTGAGGCGGGTCTCGGTGGAATTACCCTTTTCCTGGCCGAGAATGGCGACCGACTGGCCGTTGAAGCGGCCGAAGCCAGCCTGCAAGGCCGCATCTTCGCGGTATTTGCGGTCGCCGGCCAGTGGCGTCCACTCGGTGATGAGCTTGCCGACATAGTCGGAGAAGTGCGGGCGCTGCGGATGGCGCGCCACCTGCGTCTTCTGCCAGGGGGTCAGGCGGCGATAGATTTCGACCAGCGCCTCATCGGCACGGGCACTCAGGCGATTGACCTCTTCGTCGATGCTGACGGCCTGGTCGGTCGCGGCCATTGCCTTGAGCTCGGCAATCTTGCCCTCGAGATCGGCAACCGGCTTTTCGAAATCGAGATAAGACTGCATTGACCTGCCTGCTCGAGCCCTGTGCGATCCTGGATCGCCGGCTCTCGGTTTCTTTTTATCACAAGGCTGATCGCGAAAAGCCGGTTTCCACCTTTTCGCGCCTTGCTTTTGAGGGTCGTGTTCGCGACCCGGGATGAGGGCCGCTGCTCTTGCGCCCTAAAGTGGCCGGAAAGTGGCGACGACGCAATGCCGAGTCAAGGTTTTGGTTGGGCAGAGGCACAGGAAAGCTGGGTGCTGGCGGCACCGGCCGATGCCATGTTAGCGTCGCATTGATAGCCAGTCGTGGAGACGATCGATGTTGAAATGGGCGGCATTGGCGCTTGGCCTGCTTCTGTTCGTCAATGGGATATTCACCCGCACCTACGGCTATGCCGACCCCGAGAATTACTGCTTCCAGATGGATCTCATCGATTTCGTCGGTTGTTCAGGCAGCTCTCTCATGCCCCAGGCGGTGATGTGGCTCACCATCCTCGCCGGTGCGGCGCTGCTCCTGAGCAGCCTGATCTGGGCTTACAGGGGTCGCCGCCAAAAGCAGTAGCAGGCCGCCTACTGGTTTCCCGCCAATGGGTGATGCGTTTCCACCAGCGTGCGCAGTTTCTCGTCCAGAACATGGGTATAGATCTGGGTGGTCGAGATATCGGCGTGGCCGAGCAGCATCTGCACCACGCGCAGGTCGGCGCCACCAGCCAGCAGGTGGCTGGCAAAGGCGTGGCGCAGCACGTGGGGCGCCACCCGTGACGGACTGATGCCGGCATCGATGGCCAATTGCTTGAGGTCGCGGGCGAAAACCTGCCGGCTGAGATAGCCCTCGGCACCGCCTGCCGGAAACAGGAAGGTCTCGCCCTTTTCCAGAGTTGCCACATAGGCCTTGATAGCGTCGCGCGCCCGGTCGTTGATGGGCACGACGCGCTCCTTGTTGCCCTTGCCAACAACGGTGAGAAAACCGGCATCGCGCATCACCGCCGCGCGGCGCAGGCTCACAAGCTCGCTGACACGGAGGCCGGTGGCATAGAGCAACTCGAGCAGCACATAGAGGCGCAGGGCGGTGGCCTGCTGTTGCGGGGAGGCCGCGCGGTTGGCTTCGGCCTCGGCCGTCGAGAGCAGCTTGTCCACTTCGGCTATCGACAGCACCTTGGGCAGAGCGCGCCGACTCTTGGGGCTGGCGACGATGCGGGTCGGGTCATCGCCCCGCATGCAGTCGGCGCAGAGAAACTTGTGGAACTGCCGGATGGCGGAGAGCCGGCGGGCGGCGGACGAGGCTGACAGACCATCCTGCTTGAGCCGGTCGAGATAGGCATTGACGGTGTCGCGCTCGACGGTGAGCAGGCTCGACTGCCGTCCGGCGACGTAACCGGCATAGTCGGAGAGGTCGCGCCGATAGGCCTCGATGGTGTTCTTGGCCGCGCCACGCTCGGCGCTCATCATTTCGAGGAAGGCCCCGATCAGGTGTGCGCCGCTCAATCTGTCAACGGCTCCGGCGGGGTGGCGGGCTCGGCCGCCGGCGCGGCGGCAGGCTCCTGCGCCGGCTGCTGCTCGGGTTGGGACTCAGGCTCCTCAGTGGCTGGCTGCGAGCCCGGCAGTGCCGGTTGGCCGCCCGAGAGCAGGTCGCGTTGCGGGATGCGGATGGTCTGCTCCTTCTGCGTCGGCTCGACGAAGGCGACCAGGGCAAACATCCCGGCATAGACCAGGCCAGCCAGGAACAGCAGTGTGATGATGAGGCGGATCAGGGTGGGCATGAAGCAGTCCTGCGGGCGGTTTGCTTACA
>CBFGMY010000178.1:0-8564 GCA_965650055.1 uncultured Devosia sp. | reverse complement strand
CTCCCCTCTCCACCACGCTTCGCGTGGTCCCCCTCTCCCGTAAACGGGAGAGGAACCACCGCGGCACGGCTTCAGCAAGAACTTATCCCCCTCCCCAAAACCTCCAGCATACTCCCCTCATCACCCCACATGGGCGGCCTGCAGGCGAACAGTGGTGGGTGTGAGCCGGGTGGGGGTTTTGCCTCTCCCACAGGTCCGAGTGCGGCCGCGACCGGGCGAGCGTCCCCTAGCGCGATTCCGCACTGTTCCAAAAAGCCGGCACTCCGAGGCGGCTTCCGTCTCATGTTTTTGTTACTCAGGGGCGAAAGCCGTCTCGGGGTCCTCCCGTTGCCACCTTGGCATACGGCCCGTTGCCATCTTGGCATGCGACAGCCATGATAACCGCATCACAGGCGGCGCTTCGGCATGTCCGGCGAAAACGCCACGCCTGGCCGCGATCCCGTGTTGAAAAGCGCGATCAAGCTCCCGCAGGACCGGGCCATTTGCTAGACCATTGGATAGTGCCTGATTCGGCCCGACTCACTGGTTATGGAGCATCCTGACCCATGGCATCGACGCCATCAGGCGATGACAATTACCCCGATCCGCTTGTAGCAGCGGGACGGGGCAGTGCAGGGCTGTGGCGCGTGGTGGTGCTCGGCCTGCTGCTGGTCGCCATCGCCGTTGGCTTCGCGCTGTTCAGCGACCGGATACCCGCCGATGTGATCATGACCTTTATCGGCGTGCTGGCGGTGGTGGGGGTGTTCTGCCTGTTTGGGCTCGCCGCCGGTCTGTTCCGCTTCGCCAGCGGCGAAGAACGGCGCACCATCTCCAATGCCGTGGTCGACAGCCTGCCATTCGGCGCCGTGGTGTCGGATCGCGATGGCAAGATTTCCTACGTCAATGCGCATTATGGCAGCTTCTCGGGCGCCGTGACCAATGGTGTGCCGGTGGGCGTGCCGCGACTGTTTGCCGGTCAGTCCGATGCCAGCGAGGCCATCTACCGCCTGTCGCGTGCCGCCAAGGATGGTCGCGCGGCGGTGGAGGATATCCGCATCGTCGGTGGCTTGGGTGGGTCGCTGGCTGATAGCGCCAAGCCGTTCTGGTACCGCGTCGGCGTGCGCCCGCTGCCCGAATCCGACGAGACCAGCAAGCCCATGGTGATCTGGTCGGTCGAGGACATTACGCGCGATCGCGACAACAACGAGAGCGCCTTCCGCGACCTGCAGCGCGCCATCGACTATCTCGACCATTCACCGGCCGGTTTCTTCTCTGCCGATGCCCATGGCCGCATCCAGTATCTCAACTCCACCCTCACCGACTGGCTGGGTTACGACCTGGCCGAGTTCAATTCCGGCCACCTGCGGCTGTCGGACCTGGTGCGTGGCGATGGGGCGAGCCTGCTGATGCGCGGCCGTGGCGATGGCGAAATCCGCACCGAGATCATCGATATCGACCTGGTGCGCCGCAACGGCACCAGCTTCCCGGTGCGGCTGATGCACCGCGCCGCCCGGCTCGCGGATGGTGAACTGGGTGAGACGCGGACCCTGGTGCTCGACAAATCCAAGGCGCCCGATACTGAAGAAGAACTGCGCGCCGCCGAAGTGCGGTTCTCCCGCTTCTTCAACGATACGCCTTTCGCCATTGCCACGCTCGACGGGGAAGGGCGCATCATCCGCACCAATGCTCCGTTCGGCCGCATCTTCCGCTGGTCCGGCGAAGAGAAGAGCCTCGAACAGCAGCCGCTGAGCGAGTTGATCGGCGAAGGCAGCCGCGAGAAGTTTGCGCGCGCCATTGCCGATGCCGCCGCGCATCGATCCGAGATCGAGCCGGTCGATGCCCTGCTCAGCGTCGAGGGCGACCACGCCGTGCGGCTCTACCTCTCGTCGTCGGAAATGAGTGCTGGCTCGCCCGAGCAGGTCAATGTTTATGCGCTCGACATGACCGACCAACGCAAGCTTGAGGCGCAGTTCGCCCAGAGCCAGAAGATGCAGGCTGTCGGCCAGCTTGCCGGCGGCGTGGCGCACGATTTCAACAACCTGCTGACGGCCATTATCGGCTTCTCCGATCTGCTGCTGCTCAAGCACAAGCCGGGGGATCCGTCCTTCGGCGAGCTGATGCAGATCAAGCAGAATGCCAACCGCGCCGCTGGCCTCACCCGGCAACTGCTGGCCTTCTCGCGCCGCCAGACGCTGCGCCCGCAGGTGCTGGAACTGCCGCTGATCGTCGATGACCTGACCGTGCTGCTCAAGCGCATGATCGGCGAGAAGAACACGCTGGCGGTCGAGCATGGCCGCAATATCTGGCCGGTACGCGCCGATGTGGTGCAGCTCGAGCAGGTCATCATCAACTTGGTGGTCAATGCGCGCGACGCCATGCCCAATGGTGGTTCGATCACCATCCGCACGGCCAATGTCGAGCGGTCCGAAGCTGAGCGCATGACGTTCGAAGGCATGGTGCCGGCCGACTACGTGCTGATCGATGTGCAGGATACCGGCACCGGCATGAGCCCGGAAGTCCTGCAGAAGATTTTCGAGCCCTTCTTCACCACCAAGGAATTGGGCAAAGGTACGGGCCTTGGCCTCTCGACGGTCTATGGCATCGTCAAGCAGACTGAGGGTTATATCTACCCGGTCTCGGTGGTTGGCGTCGGCACGACGTTCAAGATTTTCCTGCCGCGCCACGTCGCCAGCGCCTCCGAGCAGGCTGCCAAGGCCGCCGTCGCAGCGGCCCCGGTGCGCGACCTCACGGGGCATGAGCGCATCCTGCTGGTCGACGACGAGGAAAGCGTCCGCGCCTTCTCAGCCAAAGCATTGCGGGCGACGGGCTACGAGGTCTTCGAGGCCGATGGCGGCGAACAGGCGCTTGAAGTGCTGGAAGATGAGGACTTCAAGATCGACCTGATGATATCAGACGTCGCAATGCCGGAAATGGATGGGCCGACCCTGCTCAGGCATGTCCGCGAAACCATGCCCAATCTCAAGGTGATCTTCGTTTCGGGCTATGCCGAAGAGAGCGTCCGCCGCGATATCGAGGATGACCAGAGCGTCGAATTCCTGCCCAAGCCGTATTCGCTCGACCAGATCAACACCAAGGTCAAGGAAGTGCTGCAGATGGTGGGCAAGAGCGACGTCAATTGAACGTCCAGGGGCGGTTCGAGGGACCGGCCGAGCTCAATGTGCTCGGGGAACCGCTGCAAGCCTGCTCCAGCGATCCGTTGACTGGCTTCTTCCGCACTGGCTATTGCGCGGCCGGGCCGGACAGCGCGGCGGTGCACCTGGTCTGCATCGAGGCGACGGCTGAATTCCTCGATTTCTCAAGGTCGGTCGGCAACGATCTGTCGACGCCAATGCCGCAATATGCCTTTCCCGGCCTCGTCGCCGGCAATCGCTGGTGCCTGGTCGCCGGTCGTTGGCTGCAGGCCCACCAGGCGGGCATGGCGCCAAAGGTATACCTGCGCTCCACCAACCAGGCCGTGCTCGGACTTGTCCCCCTTGACGTCCTGAAGGCGTATGCTCTGGACTTGAACTGAGCGGGAGCGACCTCAGGGTGAGCTTGGACCACGAGGTCGAGCGAGTGGAGGCACCATGCCACCACCTCGTCCTCCGACAGGCTCAGGGATGAGGTCTACTGCTTCTCTTAGCGGCCGCGCAGGATGCGCGCCAGGGCGGCGCCAAGCCCGGCGAGAGCCACGAGGAAGAATGTCCATTGGGCGACCAGCAGGAACGTGCTCGGCGCCTCGGTGGCGGAAAAGATGGTGTAGCCGAGCCAGATTGCCACGGCGGCGCAGATCAGGGCCGAAATGCGAGGATCGTTCATCGTTGTTGCTCGGCCAGCAGCTCGTCCAGCTTCTTGTAGCCAAACTCCATCCCCTCGGCCATCGGCGTCGCCAGGGCGCCGTCGCGGGCATCCTTGGAAGCATAGGTGATGGTGTTGACCAGCGTGGTGCGGCTGCTGACTTCGTCGAAATCCAGCGTCGAGACCGTCTCGCCGCCGGTCCAGTCGTCGTCGAACAGTTCGGCGCTGGCGACATGCGAGACTGGTTCGAAGGCCGTCACCACACCACCCATGCCCATGACGTAGCCGCTGGGCGCCTTCCACTCGTAGCGGTATTTGCCGCCGACCTTGGCGTCGAACTCGCAGACCGTCATGATCCAGCCTTCGGCGCCATTGAGCCAGCGGCGGATGAGCGCGGGCTGGGTGTAGCAGGCGAAGACCAGGTGCCGTGGCGCATCGAATTGCCTGGTTATGACGATCTGCGTGTCGGTGGGGGTGGTTACGGTCAGCGGTCCGCCAAAGGCCATGACGATCTCCTCAGTTCTTGCCGGCAGCGGTTTCGAGGCGCTTCAATTCATCCAGCAGGTCGTCGAGCTGGCCGAACTGCTTTTCCCAGAATTTGCGGTATTCGATCAGCCAGCCCGTGGCCTCGGCCAGCGGCGCTGCTTCCAGCTTGCAGGGGCGGCGTTGCGCATCCCGGCCGCGCGAAATCAGTCCGGCATTTTCAAGCACCTTGAGATGTTTGGAAATTGCCGGCTGGCTCATTTCGAAAGGCTCAGCCAGCTCCATAACCGACGCTTCCCCCAACGCCAGGCGCGCCAGGATCGCCCGCCGGGTCGGATCGGCGAGCGCCTGGAAGGTAGCATCGAGTTGGGCTGGCGTCGGCATGGCGATAACTTTCAGGTTCTAGAACCGTTCAGTTATATTGCGCTTTGCCTATGAACCCGTCAAGCCGTTCCGCCGGGAATGGGCGTGCCGGATGCCAGCAGCCCCTTGGCGGCCAGCGTCGTCCACAGCTCGCCCGGCACCTTGACGTCCCACCAGTCGAGAATGCCATCGAGTTCCTGCGGCGAGCGCGGTCCCGGCAGCACGTTGCAGACAGCGGGGTGCGTCAGCGGGAATTGCAGCGCCGCGGCAGGAAGGGGCACGCCGAATTGGCGGCACACAGCCTCGATCGCCCTAACCTTGGCGACGATGTCATCCGGCGCCTTGGCATAGTTGAACTTGTCGCCGCCAACCAGAATGCCGGAATTGAACGGCCCGCCCACGACCACCGAGGCACCGCGCTGGACGCAGGTGGTCATGAAGGGATCGAGCGATGTCTGTTCGAGCAGCGTGTAGCGCCCGGCGAGCAGGAACACGTCCCAGTCACCCAAAGCAAACGCATCCATCAGCACCTGCCACTCGTTGACGCCGAGGCCAATCGCCTTGACCACGCCGGCATCGCGCAATTCGCGCAAGGCCTTGTAGCCGCCGCTGGCCAACTGGGCCCAGAGCGGCTTGTTGCCCTCAACACCATGGGTGGCGACGCCGATATCGTGGACATAGAGGATGTCGATGTCCTTGAGGCCCAGCCGCTGCTGGCTGTCCTCGAATGAGCGCATCACCCCGTCATAGGAATAATCGTAGAGCTGGTTGAAGGGCAGGGGATCGACCCAGTTGCCCTTGTCCTGCTCGGCGGCGCTGACGGGCTTAAGCAGGCGCCCGACCTTGCTCGACAGCACCACGCCGTCGCGGCGCTCGCGCAAGGCATCGCCAACCAGGTGTTCGGAGCGGCCCAGGCCATATTGCGGCGCGGTATCGACGTAATTTATCCCCACGTCCAGTGCATGGGCTACCGTAGCGCGTGCCTGTTCGGGAGAAACACCGGAGAAGATGCCTGCCAGTGAAGCCCCGCCCAGGCCCAGTGTCGTCACTTCCAGGTCAGTGCGGCCAATCCGGCGCTTTTCGAACGTGCGAGCAGTCATGTTATCCCTCCAAACGGCGGAGGGATAACTGACATGTTAGTTGACCGGCTTCAAGCTCAATAGAGGTTGCCGACGATGACCGAGTGCTCGGTCTCGGTCCGTACGGGGTTGCGCAGGGCCGCGCCGAACTGGGTTTCCTCGATCTCGAAGATGTCGTCGGGCTGGGTCTTGATGCCATCGGCAAAACTCAGGGTCGCCGTGCCGAACATATGCACATGCACGTCGCCCGGGCGACGGAACAGGTCGTACTTGAAGTGGTGATATTCGAGGTTGGCGATGGTGTGGCTCATATTGTCCTCACCCGACAGGAACGGCTTTTCCCACAACACCTTGCCATCGCGCCAGATGCGCGACTTGCCCTCGATATGTGCCGGCAGGTCGCCGACGCGCAGCTCGGGGCCGAAGGCACAGGCGCGGAGCTTGGAATGGGCCAAGTAGAGGTAGTTGACCCGCTCGGTCACGTGGTCGGAAAACTCATTGGCCAGAGCAAAGCCGAGGCGGCGCGGCTGGCCGTTCTGGTCGATCAGGTAGATGCCGGCGATCTCGGGCTCTTCACCGGCGTCCAGGGCAAAGCCCGGGGAGGGGATCGGATGGCCCGGATTGATCACCGAATAGCCGTTGCCCTTGTAGAACCATTCGGGCTGCACACCCTTGAGCCCGTCGGCGGGCTTGCCGCCCTCGAGGCCCATGCGGAACATCTTCATGGTGTCGGTGAGGCCGGTTTCGGTCGCGCCGCTATTGGCGGTGTGCATGGCGTCACGCGTAGCGGCGGAGCCCAGATGGGTGAGTCCGGTGCCCGTGACATAGAGGTGAGCCGGATCGGGATGATCGACCGGCGCCAGCATGCGGCCCTCGGCCAAGATGGCAGCGCGGTCGATGGTGGCGCCGAGGCCCCTTTCAGCGATCAGCGCGGCGAGGCCGCCCTGGCGGGACAGCGCTTCGGTCGCAAGGGCGTAGACGCTGGTCGCGCCATTGACGACATGGGCGGTGCCATTGTCGACGGCACCGACTGCGCGCTCGCCGTTGAGGTCGAAAAACTGGATCAGGTTCATGGCACGGCTCCTTCGCTGAGCCCTCGGGCCCGGGTTGGAGGCATAAAGCGCAACATGGTTCGGTGAGGCAAGTCAAAAATCATACTTATTTAGTTGAGCCAACTGACGTCGCTGCTGACAGGCTCTGTCAGGGAAGTCGCCGATTCTCTCGTGGTAGCGCCGATGTTCTCATTTTGTACCTTGACAGTTCCGGAACAAGATGAGAACAAATAGCGCACATCCAATGCATGGCCACATCAGGCGTCGGCGCGTTGCGCAGCCTCCAAGAGCGTGGAATAAGGAGAGACTAGATGGCGAGTGCCCCGCTTCGTGTAGTTGAAGGTGGATCGATGGATAAGGAAAAGGCGCTTGCCGCCGCGCTCGGCCAGATCGAGCGCAATTTCGGCAAGGGCTCTATCATGCGCCTTGGCGAAGCGTCGTCGATCGAGGTCGAATCGATTTCGACCGGTTCGCTCGGCCTCGATATCGCGCTTGGCATCGGCGGTCTGCCCAAGGGTCGTATCGTCGAGATTTTCGGGCCGGAAAGCTCGGGCAAGACAACGCTGGCGCTGCATGTCATCGCGGAGGCTCAGAAGGCCGGCGGCATCTGCGCCTTTGTCGACGCCGAACATGCGCTTGATCCGATCTATGCCCGCAAGCTGGGCGTGAGTGTCGATGACCTGCTGATCTCTCAGCCCGACGCAGGCGAACAGGCGCTCGAAATCACCGATACGCTGGTGCGTTCCGGCGCCATCGACGTGCTGGTGATCGATTCGGTGGCTGCGCTCACGCCGCGCGCCGAACTCGAAGGCGAAATGGGCGATGCGCTGCCGGGCCTCCAGGCTCGCCTCATGAGCCAGGCGATGCGCAAGCTGACCTCGTCAATTTCCAAGTCCAAGTGCCTGGTCATCTTCATCAACCAGATCCGCATGAAGATCGGCGTGATGTATGGCTCGCCCGAAACCACCACGGGCGGCAATGCGCTCAAGTTCTACGCCTCCGTACGCCTCGACATCCGCCGTATCGGCGCGCTCAAGGACCGCGAAGAGATCGTGGGCAACCAGACCCGCGTGAAGGTGGTCAAGAACAAGCTGGCCCCACCATTCCGTCAGGTCGAATTCGACATCATGTATGGCGAAGGCATTTCCAAGACCGGCGAATTGCTCGACCTTGGCGTCAAATCAGGTATCATCGAGAAGTCCGGCGCCTGGTTCTCCTGGGACAGCCAGCGCCTCGGGCAGGGCCGCGAGAATGCGCGGCAGTTTCTCAAGGACAATCCGGCCATTGCCAGCACGATCGAACAGGGCGTGCGCGAAAGCTCGGGTCTGCTTGGCGAGGTGTTGCTGGTGGCCGGGGGCGACGATGTCGCCGGCGGCGACGACGAATAAGCCATTCTCCCATGCAGGGATTTATGGGGCATCGCGCAAGCGGTGCCTCTTTTCTTTGCAACGGCGTCGCTTTGCCGCCGCAATGCTGGACATGGCGGCAAGCTGCGCGATAGAAAGCCAGCCGAACTCGTCTATGGCGCCTGGCGCCAATTTCCGTAATGAAAGCCTCTAGATGACCAGCGTAAACGATCTCCGTTCGAGCTTTGTCGATTACTTTGCCCGCAATGGACACCACGCTGTGGCATCGAGCCCGCTGGTGCCGCGCAACGATCCGACGCTGATGTTCACCAATTCGGGCATGGTGCAGTTCAAGAACACCTTTACCGGTGTCGAGAAGCGCCCCTATTCGCGCGCCACCACGGCGCAGAAATGCGTGCGCGCCGGCGGCAAGCACAACGATCTCGACAATGTCGGCTACACCG
>CBFGMY010000177.1:0-8583 GCA_965650055.1 uncultured Devosia sp. | reverse complement strand
CGCCGTATCGATTGGAAAGCCGATGCTGGCTACCCGAGCATCGAGCCGCAGCCGCTCGGCCTGGCCAAACAGGTTCCGCCACAGGTGGAAGGCCTCAAGGCCCAGCCCGTCGATGGTCGAATAGGTGGCGCCCACGCCGAAGCGGCGCCCCGGCAATTCCTGCACGATCAGGTTATAGGGCAGCAACCCATCGGCACCCACCGCCTGGGCCGCCTCCAGCCGCGCCGCCCGGAACACTTCGAGCCGGTCTAGGCGCTTCTGGGCCAGTGCCAGCTCGTCAGGGTCATATTCCTCGCCCGGTGTCAGGCCGGTCTGCCGCGCCAGGAATGCCGGATCGAGCGTTTCGGCACCCGTTACAGTCACCGCGCCAAACGCGGCCCGGGGACCCGGATTGACCGTAATCGTCACATCCACCGATGTCGTCGCGTGGTCGGCAACCACGTCGCGCGTCACGATCTCCGCCTTGGGATAGCCCTGCTGCCGCCAGGCCTCCAGCGCCAGTTGCTCGGCCCTGAGGATTACCGACGATTTGGCGATCTCGCCGACGCCAAAGCCGGCATTGGCAGGTGGCTCCACCTGGTCATAGGGGTCCGATGTCGGCAGCGCCTGGTTGACGATATTGACGCTGTTGAAGCGGAATTGCGGACCCGGATCGACTACGATGGCCACATCCACCGGATCGGGCAGGTTCACATCCGGCGCCAGGTTCGACGCCTCGACGCCACCGATGCGGATCGACGCCACGCCACCGTAATAGCCTTCATTGTAGAGCGCCGCCACGATGCGCCGGTAGTCGCCGCGCGCTTTGGCCAGCAGCCCCGCCGCGCCTGAAGCCGGCTCGTTCTGGTCCGCCACCAGCGCCGATGCATTGCGCACCGCGCTCTCGACGTCGCCCACGGCGTTGACGGTAACGACAACCGTGTAGGGCTGCGGATCGGCAATGACAGCCTCGGCGTCCTGTTCGCTCTGGTCCTCGAACAGCTTGAGCCCGAACAGGTCGAACGCAGCAACGGGCATCGCGGCCGCGCCCAATAGGGTCGCGGCAACGCACAAGGCGCAAAAACTCGTTACCAGACGCGCGATTTGCAGTGACCCGTTCCCGCCCGTTACGCTTCAACCACTTGAGGCAGAAGCAGAAGTTTGCCCTTGGGACGGAAAGATTCCGTTAAGTCTCTTTGCCCCAACCGCGCCGACGCTGCACGCCCGTCAAACAGGCGTTCATTTCATGGCGAGTTTAGGGCTGGCAGGAGAAGGGGACAACCTTCCGGTCAGTTTGCGTCAAATTGCCTGACCGGATCGTGGCCGATGGGCAACGGCCTCTACCCTACCCTTGTGGGAGAGGGACGACAAATTCTGCGTTCAGCCTTCTTATTCCTCTTCCCATCGGGGAGAGGTGGCCCGGCGCAGCCGGGTCGGTGAGGGGGAATCCATCAGCCTGCTCGGGCGGCGAAAGTCCCCCTCATCCGGCGCTGCGCGCCACCTTCTCCCCGATGGGGAGAAGAATAAGACCTCCGCGCCCTACTCCCGCGCCAGCGCCTCCACCGGGTCCATCCGCGCCGCCGAGCGCGCCGGCATGAAGCCGAAAATCACCCCGATCAGGCTCGCCGAAGCGATCGCCACCATGATCGATTCCGCCGAGTAGCTAACCCGCGCACCCTGAACCAGCGTCGTCAGCAGGCTCCCCAGCCCGAAGCTCAGCGCCACCCCGGCCGCACCACCCACAAAACAGACCAGCACCGCCTCGATGAGGAATTGCCGCAGGATATCGCCCCGCCGCGCACCCACCGCCATGCGGATGCCGATCTCCTTGGTCCGCTCGGAGACGCTGACCAGCATGATGTTCATCACCCCGATCCCGCCCACCACCAGCGAAATCACCGCAATGGTCGAGATCAGCAGCGTCAGCGTCGCGGCGGTGGATTCGATCGTGTCGCGGATGGTCGCCGTATTCTGGAGGAAGAAGTCTGTCTTGCCGTCATGCAGCCGGGTCAGCAGGTCGGTGATCTCGGCCTCGGTCTCGTCCATGTCGGCATCGTCGCTCACCCGCACCGCGATCGAGCTCAGAAACGACTGCCCCAATATGCGGTCCATCGCCGTGGTATAGGGCACATAGACATTGGCGCTGTTGCCGCCCGGGCCGAAGCCGGTGACGTTCTCGACCACCCCGATCACCCGCACCGGTACCCGGCCAAGCATGATGACCTGCCCGATCGGATCCTCGCCGTTGATGAAGAAGGCATCGCGCGCATTGGCGTCGATCACCGCCTCCTGCGTCCGCTGCGTGATGCTGGCCTCATTGAAGCCAACGCCGGCCGTGAAGGTGCGTCCATTGACCTGGAAATAGGCGTCCCCCACCCCGGTCACCGAGGCATTGGACGAGGTATTGCGAAACAGCACCGTGGCGTTGGAGCTGACCTGCGGCGACACGCTGTCCGCATAGGGCTGCATGGCGATCGCCTCGGCATCGGACGGCAGCAGCGTCTGAATGCGATTGCTGCGCCGGTCCCCGAACCCGGTGCCGGGATAGATATTGATCGTATTGGTGCCGATCGAGGCGATGTTCTCCAGCACCGTCTCCTGGCTGCCCTGCCCCAGCGCCACCACGCTCACCACCGAGGCAATGCCGATGATGATGCCGAGCATGGTGAGGAACGTGCGCAGCTTGTGCGCCACCATCGCCCGCAACGCCATGCGCAGCGCCTCGAACCCGCGATCGAGCCCTTCGCGCCAGCGCGCGATGCGGCGGATGGGCTCCTTGCGTTGGTCGACGCGCGTATCCTCGCCCGTGCGCCGATCGGCGATGATGACGCCGTCGGAAATCTCGATCACCCGCTCGGTCTGCGCGGCGATCAGCGGATCATGCGTCACGATGATGATAGTGTGTCCATCAGCGTGCAGTTCGCCCAGCAGCGCCATCAGCTCCTTGCCGCTCTTGCTGTCGAGCGCCCCGGTCGGCTCGTCGGCCAGGATCACCTCACCGCCATTCATCAGCGCCCGCGCCACGCTGACGCGCTGCTGCTGGCCGCCCGACAGCGCATTGGGCCGATGGCTCAGACGTTCACCCAGCCCCAGCCGCGTCAACAGGTCGATCGCCCGCTTGCGCCGCGCGCCCCCGTCGACGCCGGCATAGATGGCCGGCATTTCCACATTCTCGACCGCGTCGAGATCGGCCAGCAATTGATAGCGCTGGAAGATGAAGCCGAAATGCTCGCGCCGCAGCTCCGCCAGGGCATCGGGCCCCAGCTTGCCGACGTCCTTCCCGGCAAACTTGTAGGTCCCGGAGGTCGGCCGATCGAGGCACCCGAGGATATTCATCAGCGTCGACTTGCCCGAACCCGACTGGCCCATGATGGCGACCAGTTCGCCGCGATGAATGTCGAGGTCGACGTCTTTGAGCACGGTCACCGCTTCGGCGCCGGTCTGGAACTGCCGCGTCAGCCCGCGCAGCGAAATGATGGGGTCAGTCATGGGCCTAGCCGCCACCGCCGCGCGGCCCGCCCATGATCATCATGCCACCCCCTGGCGGACGGAACCCACCCGTCTGCTGGCCCGCCGGCCGGGCGATGGCCGTACCGCCGCTCACCACCTGCTCGCCCTCGCTCAGCCCGCTGACGATCTCAGCCATGACATTGTTGTTGAGGCCCACCTCGATCCGCCGTGGCGCGATCGTCTCGGTCGCTGGGTCATAGACCGGCACCACGACATTGCCCTGCGGGTCCTTGCGGGACACCAGGCCCGACGAGAGGGTCAACACATCCTTGGCCTCGTCGAGCACGATGGTCACCTGCGCCGTCATCGAGATGCGCAGCTTGTGGTCGGGGTTCGGCACGTCGAACAGCCCATTGTAATAGACCGCGCTGTCGCTCGATGCCGTATCCGAACCGATCGAGGTCGGCGCCGGCTCCACCTCGCGCAAAGTCGCGTCGATCTTGACGTCGGGCTCACCCAGAATGGTGAAATAGACCCGCTGCCCCGCCTCGACCCGCACCACATCGGCCTCGGAAATCTCGGCCTTGATCACCATCGTATCCAGGTCGGCAATCTTGACGATGGTGGGAATGGTCGAGTTCGCATTGACCGTCTGCCCTTCATCGACCAGCAGCGCGACGATGGTGCCATCGCTGGGCGCCACGATCTTGGTGCGCGCCAGGTCCAGTTCCGCCGATTCCACGCTGAGCTGGGATTGGGCGATCTGCGCGTCGAGCTGGTCGATCTGCGCCCGCGCCGAATCCACCGCCGCCTGCGCCGTTTCGAGATCGGTCTGGGACACCAGGCTGTTGGCGCTGAGCTGCAGGTTGCGCGCCAGCGCCGCCTCGGCCTTGACCAGCGTCGCCTGCTGGCTGCGCTTCTGCGCCTCAATGCCGGCCAGCACGGCCTGCGCGGTCTTGACCGCATTCTCCTGGTCGAGGCTATCGATCTCGACGATCAGGTCGCCCTTCTTGACGTCTTGGCCCAGCGCGACATGCACCGCCTCGATGCGCCCGCTGACCTCGGCGCCCACGCTCACCAGCGAATTGGCCTCGAGCACGCCCGAGGCCAGCACCGTGCGTTCGATATCGCCACGGCCGACGGCCACCGTACTGGGCACCGTCGCCGCCTGCGGCGCGGCAAGGAAATACCACCACGCCCCAAAGCCCGCTCCGCCCAGTACCAACAGCGTCACCAGCCACTTCGCCAACGTCTTCAAACCGCACAATCCCGCAAAATATCATTTCGCAGCAGGATAATACGTCTGTGCGCCAACTACACGTTAGCACTTCGTAACGTTGGCAACCTTCGCCAGCGAGGCACCCGGTTGACGAGCGACGCCCGCGCGGTCCACCTTGCGCGCCTCCCCCGACTGTCAGGACCGTTTTCATGTATTCGCTGCTCGACCCCAGCCGCTTCGTCGTCTTCATCACCGGCGCAACCTCCGGCTTCGGCGCCGCCGCTGCCCGCCGCTACGTCGCCGCTGGCGGCAAGGTGATCGCGACCGGCCGCCGCAAGGACCGCCTGGTGGAACTGCAGGCCGAGCTGGGCGCCACCAATTGCCACATCATCGAGCTCGACATCCGTGACCGCGCCGCCATCGATGCCGCCATTGCCGGCCTTCCGGCCCCGTTTGCCGGCATCAACATCGTTCTCGCCAATGCCGGCCTCGCGCTTGGCCTGCAGCCTGCTGCCGAAACCGACATCACCGATTGGGAGACGATGATATCAACCAATGTCACCGGCCTTGCCTATACCGTCCGCGCTTTGCTGCCCGGCCTGATCGCCCGCGGCGGCGGCCACATCGTCACCCTTGGCTCGGTGGCCGGCGATTATCCCTATCCCGGCGGCTCGGTCTATGGCGCCACCAAGGCCTTCGTGAAGCAGTTCGCGCTCAATCTTCGCTCCGATGTGCAGGGCAAGAATATCCGCGTCACCAATATCGAGCCGGGCCTCACCGAAACCGAATTTTCGCTGGTCCGTTTCAAGGGCGACGAGGGCAAGGCCGCCAAGCCCTATGAGGGGACCAAGGCGATGAATGCCGATGATATCGCCGAGTCGATCTTCTGGACCACGTCTTTGCCCAGCCATGTAAACGTCAACCGGCTACAGTTGATGGCCACCACCCAGGCCTGGGGCCCCTTCGATATCCACCGCGAACATTAAGACTACATTCACTATAGTGTTGCGCGACGGGACCTTAGGCCGTTTCATGCGGCGATGAAGTCCCGTTCCGCCACGCCCAATCTCCTGCTGGCCATGGTCACGCTGCTATGCGTGATCGTGGTCGTGGTCGTGGTTGCCCTCGCCAGCGTCATGCCCCGGCTTGGCCTGGTGCTGGTTCCGGGGATTGAAAACCAGGGCGTCTATGTGCTGCGCGCCGATCCGGCCTCCCGCTTCGATGCCTCCGTCGAGCCTTTCTCCGAGCTGATCGCCATCGGCGACATCGCGGTCACGCCGGACGATCTCATCCCCGAGCCCGACAGCATCGAAACCTATCCGCAATACGAAGCCTTTCTCGCCCGGCAGACAGCACTTTTCGAGCAGTTGAGCCGGGACGATGTCGCACTTCAGCTGCGCAGTCCGCCGAACGAGTTCGTCACCATTGTCGCCCACCCCGACGGCCATCCGCTCTGGCGCCTGCCCGACGGCTTTTGGGTGCAACTGCTCACCGGCATTGCCGGCACGCTGATCGCAGGCTGGGTCTGGGCCCTGCGGCCGCGCAGCCCCGGGCCGATCATGTTCATGCTGACGGCCATCGGCCTGCTCGCGGCCACCGCCACCTCCGCCCTCTATGCCAACCGGGAATTGGCCATCGACGGCACGGCCTTCGCCGTCATGGTGTTCATCAACCACGTCGGCGTGCTGCTCTTCGGCCTCGCCATGATCGCCCTGCTGCTGAGCTATCCGCGCCAACTCGTGCGTCCCCGCTGGTTCTGGACCATTCCGGTCGTCATCGCCCTCTACATGGCCATGGACATTGCCCACCTGGGGCTGGGTCCGTCCCAGCTCTACATCTTCATTGCCCTGGCCATGCTGGGCATTTTCGCCGCCATTGCCCTGCAATGGTGGCACACCCGGCGCAGCCCGTCCGACCGCGCCGCCCTGGGCTGGCTGGGCCTCTCCATCATCGCCGGCTGTGGCGCCTTCACGCTGCTGGGCGTTGCGCCGGTGCTGTTCGACACCCCATCAGGCATCCCGCAAAGCCACGTCACCGGCGTCCTCGTCATCGTCTATGTCGGCCTGGCGCTCGGCGTCAGCCGCTATCGCCTGTTCGAGCTGGGCGACTGGTCCTACCGCATCCTGTTCTACACGCTCGGTGCGCTGCTGCTCCTGGCCGTCGATGCGGCGCTGATCTACCTGCTCAATATCGAGGCCGCCCCGGCCTTCGGCGTCTCGCTGCTGTTTGTCGGCTTCGTCTACCTGCCCGCGCGCGACTGGCTGTGGCACCGTTTCACCGCCCGCCGCCGCGTCGGACAGGACGAATTGTTCAGCGCTGCGCTCGACATCGCCTTTGCCCCGTCCCGCACCGCCAGCGCCCAGCAGTGGCGCGCTCTGCTGCAACGGCTGTTCGATCCCCTCGAGGTGGAGGACGCTGCCCAAGCCGGCCAGCAGGCAACCGTCTCCGAGGATGGCATCTCCCTGCTGCTCCCCGCCGTGGCCGGCGCTCCGCCGCTTCGCCTGGCCTATCCCTTTGCCGGCCGCGGCCTGTTTTCACCGGCCCATGTCAAGCTGGCCGATAATCTCGTCTCCCTCACCGTGCGCGCCGAGGAAGGCCGCGAAGCCTATATGCGCGGCGTGGGCGAGGAACGCCGCCGCATGGCGCGCGACCTGCACGACGATGTCGGTGCCCGGCTGCTGACCGGCCTCCACACCGCCGACGAAACCACCCGCCCCACCTTGCAGGCGGCGCTGAGCGATATCCGGGCCATCGTCAGTGGCCTCGCCGGCGAGGAGGCGAGCCTCGATCGCGTCCTTGCCGAGACCCGCCACGAGGCCGCGCGACGGCTGGAAGCCGCCGGCATCGCGCTCGACTGGCCCCTGCCCGAAACCGAGGTCGAGGCGATCCTGCTCGATTATCGTCTGCATAAGGCCCTGACCTCGGCCGTGCGCGAAATCGTCTCCAACGCCATCCGTCATTCCGGCGCCCGGCACTTCACCGTGACGCCCACCCTGTCGCCGGGATACCTGGCCCTGCGCTTCGCCGACGATGGCCGCGGCATTCCCGCCGAAGCCCTGGCCGGCGAGACCGCGGGCTTCGGCCTGCGCAACCTGCGCCACCGCATCGAGGATATCGGCGGACACCTGACCCTGGCCGCCGAACCCTCGGGGACCACCGTCACGCTCGATATTCCCCTGGTCCTCACCGCCCGCACCCCGGAACCGGGGGTGCCCGACCTGACGCTTTCGCTTAACTCAACGGCATGACCGTCGCGCCAACGCCCACCCGCCTGTGCCTGCTGATCGAGGATCAACCACGCACCCGTGACTGGATGCTGGGGGTGCTGGCATCGGCCTTCCCCGACCTGGGCATTGAAACCGTGGGAACGCTCAAGGCCGCCCATGCCTGGCTCGACCGGCACGGCGCCGCCCTCTGGCTGGCCATCGTCGATATCGGCCTGCCCGACGGCTCGGGCATCGACATCGTCCGGCGTCTGCAGCGCGACCATCCCGATGTGCTCCCCGTCGTCGCCACCATCTACGATGACGATGCGCATCTCTTCGAGGCCATCGCCGCCGGCGCGCGCGGCTATGTGCTCAAGGATGAGGAAGCCGACCTGCTGGTCAATTACCTCCGCCGCATCGAGCGGGGCGAGCCGCCGCTCTCGCCCTCCATCGCCCATCGCATGCTGAGCCACTTCCGCGCCCCGTCGGTGGTCAAGGACGAAGCCGGGCTCAGCCCGCGGGAAACCGAAGTGCTGACCCTGCTGGCGCGCGGCCTGACGGTCTCCGAAGCCGCCCGCCGCCTCAGCCTCCAGCCACAAACCGTCGCGTCCTACGTCAAGGTCATCTACCAGAAGCTGTGCGTCACCAGTCGGGCGGAAGCCACGCGCGAGGCCGTCAGGCGCGGCTTGGCCTAGCCCCTTCACCTCTCCCTTTGGGGGAGAGGTCGGC
>CBFGMY010000176.1:0-8721 GCA_965650055.1 uncultured Devosia sp. | reverse complement strand
ACCGGCGGCGAGACCTCAACCGACCAGGCGACGCGCGGATCCTCGATCCGGGTCACCGCCTCGTCGGTATAGAATTGTAGCGACATCTCGTAGCCGATGACCCCCGCCTCGAGCTGTGCGGCCACGTCGCGGGCATTGTCCTTGCCGATACTGTTCCGCGGCGCCTTTGGCTCGATCCTGACCTTGGCCGCATAGGGGCCGATGGCAATCGGCGCACTGGTGGTGAACCGCTCGGCGTTATAACCCCTAAAGGGCTTGCCAAGCGTGCGCGCTAGCAGTCGCAGCCGACCAAGCCCTTCACCGATGCCATAGCGACGGAGCAGGTGCCACAGCACTCCCACTTCTCCACCCTTGGCAACCGCCGCGGCCACTTCCATGAACTCCACACTGTCGCGAGCGGCAAAGGCATCGTGGTTGATCAGCAGGAAGTCCTGCTGCGAGGCCTCGCCACCCAGGGCCGCCGGGCCGGCCACGCCCAGCACGCGGATGGCGAAGCCGCGGATGTCCGGCTTGGTATTGGCCTGAATGTCCAATGCGCCATTGGACAGGCGCACGATAGCCTCGCGCTGCCCAGGCATGGCGAACACGCCGTGCCGCGCTTCCGGCGGCAGGTTATCGTGCACCGTCAGCGTCGCCAGCACCGACAGCAAAGGCTTGCGATGCAGAAAGCGACCTGTGCCCCACTGCGCATTCTTGCGCGCATGCCAATGCCGAACCTGCTCGGCGAGCTGGGCGTGGCGCACGTGCTCGTCGGCGCCCACGATCTCGCGCCATTCAGTCGATGGCTTCATCATCGCCCCGCGTCACCCTGTTGTCAGTAAACCACCACGCTCCGGATGGTTTCGCCCGAATGCATCATCTCGAAGCCCTTGTTGATGTCTTCGAGGCGCAGCGTGTGGGTGATCATCGGGTCGATCTCGATCTTGCCGTCGAGATACCAGTCGACGATCTTGGGCACGTCGGTACGCCCCTTGGCGCCGCCAAAGGCCGTGCCCATCCAGGTTCGCCCGGTGACGAGCTGGAACGGCCGGGTCGAGATTTCCTTGCCCGCGCCTGCCACGCCGATGACGACCGACTTGCCCCAGCCGCGATGGCTGCATTCGAGCGCCTGGCGCATCACCGTGGTATTGCCGGTGCAATCAAACGTATAGTCCGCGCCACCGATCAGGTCGCCACGGCGCTTGGTGAGATTGACCAGATAGGGCACCACATCGCCCTCGATCTCCTTGGGATTGACGAAATGCGTCATCCCGAAGCGCTCACCCCACGCCTTCTTGTCATTGTTGATGTCGACGCCAATGATCATGTCGGCGCCCGCCAGCCGCAGGCCCTGGATCACGTTGAGCCCGATCCCGCCGAGCCCAAACACCACGGCCGTCGCGCCGATTTCCACCTTGGCGGTGTTGATGACCGCGCCGATGCCCGTGGTCACGCCGCAGCCGACATAGCAGACCTTGTCGAAGGCCGCCGAGGCATCGATCTTGGCGACGGCGATCTCGGGCAACACGGTGAAGTTCGAAAAGGTCGAGCAGCCCATATAGTGATGGATCGGCCTGCCCTCGAACGAGAAGCGCGAGGTCCCATCCGGCATCAGCCCCTGCCCCTGCGTCGCGCGGATGGCCGTGCACAGGTTGGTCTTGCCCGAGCGGCACGAATAGCATTCGCGGCATTCGGGCGTGTAGAGCGGGATGACGTGGTCACCCTTCCTGAGGCTAGTGACGCCGGGCCCCACATCGACCACTACGCCCGCGCCCTCATGGCCGAGAATGGCGGGAAACAGCCCTTCGGGGTCGGCGCCTGACAGGGTGAAATCATCGGTATGGCAGATGCCCGTCGCCTTGATCTCGATCATCACCTCGCCGGCCTTGGGGCCATCGAGATCCACCTCGACGATCTCGAGCGGCTTGCCGGACTGGAAAGCAACAGCGGCGCGGGTCTTCATGGGGATTCTCCTCGAACGGTCTTTTGGCCAACCTGTGGCATGCGGACGGCCTAAAGGGCAACCGCTACGCGCCGACGGCCACCGCGACATTGACCGTGGCGGCCACGATCAGCGTGTTGAAGAAATAGGCGAAGGTGGAGTGCACCAGCACGATCTTGCGCATCTTGCCGGAGGTGACGCGGATATCGGACACCGCAAAGGCCGTGCCGATGACATAGCCGAAATAGAGGAAAGCCAGGCCATCCGGATTGTCGCCTTCGGGAAAGTCCAGCCCGCCCGCGACCCCGCCCCCGGCACCCGACTCGTAATACTCGTAGGCGTAGTGCAGGGCCGCCATGGTGTGGATCGTGAACCACCCCAGCAGCACCGACGCCACGCTGAGCAGCAGATCGCCGACCAGCGGCCCCTCCTGCCGGCCGTTGAGCACCATGAACAGGCTTACGCAGCAAACGCCGACAATGGCAATGACGGTAGCGAATATCAGGATCGTCGGCGTATCCGCCCGGTCAGCGCGAGAACGCAGGAAATCCGGGGTCAGCACCGGCAGCACGATTGCCACGAGCCCGAGATAGATCACGAAGGTGGTGATGGCCCCGATAGGCGCCGCAAAGGCCGGCCAGGGCCACAGCGCAACCAGGAACGCCACCGCCCCGCTGGCGAGGCCAATATAGAAAGTGCCATGCCTGGGCAGCCGCATCGCCGCGATGCGCAGGCCGATGGCCTGGCGCCGGCTTGTTGGTTTGCTCACGGCCTGTTTCGTCGTCTGTTTGCGTCGCGTTGCCATGGTGCCCCCGCCGCAAGCCTAGTGGCCGCCCGCGACAGGCGCAACGGCCTACCCGGCTATGGCGCCCGGCCCCGGCGTCGCACCCGGAGGCACCTTGCCCAGGATGATCATGCCCAGAACCTCGTCCTTGGTGACGTCCTCGGTGCGGGCGCTACCCACCACCTGGCCGTTCTTCATCACCACCACGCGGTCGGCGAGGTCGAACACGTCATGGATGTCGTGGCTGATGAGGAATATGCCGATGCCATCGGATTTGAGCTGCTTGATGAGATCGCCCACCTGCGCCGTCTCCTGCGGGCCGAGCGCCGCCGTAGGCTCGTCCATGATCAGGATGCGGGCATTGAACAGGATGGCGCGGGCAATGGCGACAGACTGGCGCTGCCCGCCCGACAGGGCCTTTACCGGCTCCTTGAAGCGGCGGAAGTTCGGATTGAGCCGCCCCATCACTTCGCGGGCCTTCGATTCCATTGCCGCATCGTCGAGCGTGCCGATCGGGGTCGTGATCTCGCGACCCAGGAACAGGTTGGCGGCAGCGTCCACGTTGTCCGCCACGGCGAGCTGCTGGTAGATGGTCTCGATGCCATAAGCCTTGGCGTCGCGCGGATTGTTGATCGCGGCATCTTCGCCATTGATGCGGATCGAGCCCGCATCGCGCTTATAGGCGCCCGACAGGATCTTGATCAGCGTCGACTTGCCCGCGCCATTATGACCAAGCAGGCCCACGACTTCGCCGGGGAAGAGATCGATCGAGGCGCGATCCACCGCGCGGATGCCGCCGAAGGAGATCGAGATGTCGTTCATCTCGACGAGAGGCGTTCTGGTGTCCAGCATGACAAGGACTCCCTAGTGTTTGTTACGGCGGTAGAGCGTGTCGAGCCACACCGCGAAAACGAGGACCGCGCCGACCACGATGGACTGCAGTGGGCTGTCGAGCCCCATCAGCACCATGCCCGATTGCAGCGACTGCATGACCAGCGCACCCAGCAGCGCGCCGGCGATCGTACCGACACCGCCGGCCAGCGACGTGCCGCCGATCACCGCCGCAGCGATGACATAGAGCTCGTCCAGCGTGCCCAATGCGTTGGTCGCCGCGTTGAGGCGGGCCGTCGAGATGGCCGCCGCGATGGCGCAGAGCGCGCCCATCAGCATGAAGATCTTGACCGTGACCCAGCGCGTATTGATGCCGGCCAGTTCCGCCGCCTCGGGATTGCCGCCCATGGCAAACACATAGCGGCCGAAGCGGGTGCGCGTGGCGATGAAGGTCATGACGACGCCGACGCCGAGCGCGATCAGCACCGGCACGGCAATGCCATGGGAGATGAAGAGCCCGCCCTCAGGCACGGTGATGCCATTGGTCTCGGCATAGGTCTCGGCAATGCGCCGCGGCCAGGGATAGGCATTGGCCACCCACACCGCCCCGATGGCGAGGCCGCAGCCGATGGCGCCGAGCGCTGCCTCCGCCCAGACGGGGCGCAGCGGGAAATTGAAGCGGCGGCGCTGCCGGCGGCCCCAATAGAGCCCGATCAGAATGGCGGCGCAGGCGATGACGGCGACCACCCAGCTCCACAACTGGCCGATCGAGCCGGCCGGGCCGCCGCCCATGAGCTGGAATGTCGGATCCATCGGCGCGACCGTGCGCCCCATGGTGACCCACCAGGCCGCACCGCGCCACACCAGATACCCACCCAGCGTCACGATGAAGGCCGGAACGCGCAGATAGGCGATGATCGCGCCCTGCAGCGCGCCAATGCCGACACCCACGATCAGGCCGGCCACCAGCGACAACACCCAGATCAGCGGATTGCCGAGCCCAAGGCCCAGCTGCGCGGGCAGGATATCGGTCTGCATCACGCCCATCACCATGCCGACCAGGCCGAGGATGGAGCCGACCGACAGGTCGATATTGCGGGTGACGATGATCAGCACCATGCCGGTGACCATCACGGCCACGGAGGCGGTCTGCACCGACAGGTTCCACAGGTTGCGGGGCGTCAGGAACAGCCCGCCGGAAAAGATATTGAAACCGATCCAGATAATGGCCAGCGCGCCGATCATGCCGAGCAGGCGCGTATCGAGTTCGGTGGCCATCAGGAAGCGCTGCAGCGGATTCTGGGCGAACCGGCTCGGATGAATATTGGTCGGAATGGCGTGCTGTTCTGCCAAAATTGTCTCTCCCCCGCTGGTCTGCGCCACCAGCCGGCGCCGTCGTCCTGTCACAACGATGCCGCAGCGCGAACGCCGCGGCACCGTATGTCGTCAGGATATTATGTTTGCGCCTCAGTTACACGCAGCAACCGAGCCAGCGGCCACACCGGCGCAGACCACGTCCTTGGTAACCCAGCCGGCATCGATGACGACGTTGAGGTTATCCTTGGTGATGGCGACGGGCGCGATGAAGAACGCGTTCATCTGTACGCCCTTGGGGCCACCAGCGAACGGCACCACGCCGGTGACGGCGTCCAGAGCCGTGCCGCCAGCCAGTTCGAGCGCCACTTCGGCGGCCTTCTTGCCGAGTTCGCGAGCGTCCTTCCAGACCGAGACGGTCTGCGTGCCGAGCGCGATGCGGTTGAGGGCGGCATGGTCGCCGTCCTGGCCCGAAACCGGCACAGCGCCGGCCAGGCCCTGGGCAGCCAGAGCGGCGATGGCGCCACCGGCGGTACCGTCGTTCGAGGCGACGACGGCGTCGACTTCGTTGTTATTGGCGGTCAGGAACTGTTCCATGTTCGCCTGGGCGACTTCCGGGTTCCAGTTGTCGGTATAGGCTTCGCCGACATTGATGATCTTGCCCGCGTCGATACCGGCCTGCAGCACTTCCATCTGGCCTTCGAACAGGAAGTCGGCATTGGGATCGGCCGAGTTGCCCTTGATGAAGACATAGTTGCCTTCCGGCTGGACGGCAGCGACGCCGGCGGCCTGCAGACGACCCACTTCCTTGTTGTCGAAGGTGAGGTAGAACGCGTCAGGATTCTCGATCAGGCGGTCATAGCCGACCACCGGGATGCCTTCGGCGACGGCAGCGGCAACGGCCGGACCAACAGCTTCGCTGTCCTGGGCCAGCACGATGATGGCGTCGGCGCCCTGCGAGATCAGGCTTTCGATGTCCGTCAGCTGCTTGGACGCCGACGACTGGGCGTCAGCCGAGATATAGGTGGCGCCGGCTGCTTCGAGCACGGCCTTGATGGCTGCCTCGTCGGTCTTCCAGCGCTCTTCCTGGAAGTTGTTCCAGGAGACGCCGACGACCACGCCGTCCTGCGCATAAGTCGAAACGCCGGCCGTGCCGGTGATGACGGTCGTGCAAAGCAAGACCGCTAGAAACTTGTTCATGTCTGTCCTCCCTAGCGGACAGTTACCTGCCCGCATCCGTGCCGGTGGCTTCGCCCCAGCGGGCACCCTCCACCAGCGCCCTGAGCATTAATTTCACTGCTCGAAAAAAGATGTGCCATGGCGCAGCGCGACAAGTCAACTTCAATTTCGAAGCTCGAAATAAATACAGATTGCGAATATCGCAGAGGAGTGGTGTGTTGCGTCCCGGAGTGAGGGAGTAGGTTGTTGCCGCGGAACGTCAGCGATAGCGACAGCGTCCGGCGACAGAACCGGGGTCTGGTGCTTGGCGCCCTGCGCGTGCAGGGTTCGCTGTCACGCACGGCCCTGGCTACCAGCACCGGCCTCAGCCATGCCAGCATCACCGCCATAACGCATGACCTGATCGAACAGCAGGTCATCACCGAGCTCGAGCCGGGCGAGAAATCCGACGGGCGTGGCCGGGGGCGCCCCGCCACATTGGTCGGCTTCAATCGCCATGTCGGCGCGGCCGCCTTGTTCGAAGTCGACGTCAACCGCTCGCGCCTGTCGCTGGTGGACTATGGCGGTGTGCTGGTCGATCGCATCGAGACACCGGTAACGCCGGCCACCTTCGCCGAAACACCGCCTGCGGTGTTCTTCGCGCAAAGGCTGCGGCAGTTGCAGGGGCGCAATCCCACAGAGGCGGCGGCGCTGCGCCGGGTCGCCATTTCGGTTCAAGGCATTCTCGACCGCGATGGCCACAGCCTCAAATGGTCGCCCATCGCCCATCTCGCCAATCGCCCCTTCGCGGCCGAGCTGGCCGCCGCCTTCGCCGTGCCGGTTGCCCTCCACAAGCGCGGGCGGTTGTTGGCCGAGGGCGCGCGCTGGCTCGATCCGGCCCTGCACGATGCCAGTGTGGCGACCGTCTTCGTCGGCTCGACCGTCGCCATGGGCATGACCTTTCGCGGCCAGATCATGGGCCGCGGCGACGAGGGCGCCACCGAATTCGGCCACATGAACCACCAGCCCAACGGCGCGCTCTGCCGCTGCGGCATGCGCGGCTGCATCGAGGCCTATGCCTCCGACTATGGCGTATTGCGCACCGCTTACTCCGTGCCCGAGACAGCCACCCCTGCCCCGGCCGTGCCGCAACACGAATATGACGGCCTGATTGCCCGCGCCGAAGCAGGCGACCGCACCGCCACCCATGCCTTCAATCTGGCCGGGCGTGCGGTCGGCTTCGGGCTGAGCCGGATGATGGCCGTGTTCGACCCGTCCCACATTCTCATCGTCGGCCCCGGCGCCCGCGCCTTCGCCCTGATGCAGGCCGAGATCAAGGCCGCGCTGGCCAGTGCCCTGGTCTGCCGCATCAACGGCATGCCTGAGGTCATCGCCCATCGCGACGAGAAGGAGCCTATCTTCAAGGGGCTGCTGATGAAGACGCTGAACGAGATCGACCAGGACGACTTCGCCGGGATGACCGGAGCGCGGTAATCCGCGCCCCGCTCAGAACTTCAGCCAGTCATGCAGCTTGTCGGCGAGGACCGTCGGCTCTTCCTCGGCGCCATGCAGCACCAGATCGGCATTGGCAGGCGCCTCGAAGGGCGAATCGATGCCCGTGAAGTTCTTGATCTCACCGGCGCGAGCCCGCCTGTAGAGGCCCTTGGGGTCGCGCGCTTCGCACACCGCCAGCGGGGTATCGACATAAACCTCGGCAAAGTCGACGTCGCCGGCGATTTCTCGGGCCAGGCGGCGTTCCTTCTCGAACGGCGAGATGAACGACACCAGCACGATCAGGCCGGCATCGGCCATGAGCCGCGCCACCTCTGCCACGCGGCGGATATTCTCGACGCGGGCCGCCTCGGTGAAGCCAAGATCCTTGTTGAGGCCATGCCGGACATTGTCGCCGTCAAGGATATAGGCATGCCGCCCTTCGGCGGTCAGGCGCTTTTCCAGCAGATTGGCGACCGCCGATTTGCCCGAACCGGAAAGGCCGGTGAACCAGACGATCGAGGGCTTCTGGCCCTTCATCTGGGCGCGCACGTCGCGGTTCACGTCGAACGACTGGTAGCTCAGGTTCTGCGCGCGGCGCAGGCCGTATTCGATCGTCCCCGCCCCCAGCGTCGCGTTGGACAGCCGGTCCACGAGGATGAAGCCGCCGGTCAGCGCATTGGCCGAATAGGCATCGAAGGCGATCGGCTTGTCGGTGGCGATGGTGACGGTGGCGACTTCGTTGAGATCAACCTTGGTCGCAGCCGTCTGCTCCAACGTGTTGACGTTGGTACGGAACTTGAGGTCGGTGATCGTCGCCGGCACCAGCTGCGAGCCGACCTTAAGCAGGTAGGAGCGGCCCGGAAAGGCGGGCTCTTCGCTCATCCAGATCAGGCGTGCCTGGAACTGGTTGGAGAAATCAGGAGTCTCGCCCGGCCGCGACAGCACATCGCCGCGCGAAATGTCGACCTCGCGGTCAACCAGCAGCGTCACCGCCTGCCCCGCAATGGCCCGCTGCAGGTCTCCATCCATCGTGACGATGCGCTTGATGACGGCCGGCTTGCGCGATGACGCGATCAGCACGTCGTCGCCCACAGCGATGCTGCCGGAGGCGACGGTGCCCGAAAAGCCGCGGAAATCGAGGTCGGGCCGGTTGACCCACTGCACGGCGAACCGGAACTTCTCGGCTGTCCGGTCCTCACCCCCCTCGATCGTGTCGAGA
>CBFGMY010000175.1:0-8726 GCA_965650055.1 uncultured Devosia sp. | reverse complement strand
TGGATCTTTGATCCGCAATACCACGGGAAGGGCTACGCAACCGAGGCGGCCAACGCCATTCTCGATCTGGCATTCGGGCCCGGCGACATCCACCGGGTCGCCGCGCGTTGCGACGTACGCAACGAAGCCTCGTGGCGGCTCATGGAGCGGCTGGGCATGCGGCGGGAGGCGCATTTCCGCGAGCATGCGTTGTTCAAAAGCCAATGGGATGAAGAGTTTATCTACGCGCTGTTGTGGCAGGAATGGCGGGCATTGCGGGCCGAACAGAAGTCGATCTGAATTCGAAAAAAACTACCGCTATCGAGGGAAGGATATTTCAAGCGAGCGCAGGAACTTCCCGAAATCCGGTGACGTTGTGGGGCTAGACCAGTTCTGGTTCAGGGGAGCACAATTCATGTCGTCACTGTCACTGCCCATTGAGACGGATAGGCTCAGCTTGCGGACCTTTGAGCGCGGCGACCTGGACGCGCTGGCCGCTTATCATGCTCTGCCGTCCGTGCAGCGCTACGTTTTCAGTCGCACGCGCGACGTGACGGAGGTGGCTGGCGCCCTCAACATTATGCGCAGCCATGTGAGCCTGCAGCGCCCTGGTGACACTCTGACGCTGGCTGTGGTCCGAAAGGGTGACAAGCGGCTCATCGGCCATGTGTCGCTGCATTGGTCAGATGCCACGGCCGGGCAGGGCGAGGTGCGTTTCTGCATCAATCCGGCCTTCGCAGGGCAGGGCTATTGCCGGGAAGCGATCGGCGCCATGTTCGACCTGGCCTTCGATCATTTCCGCATTCACCGCCTGTTCGTGCGCAGCGATGGCCGCAACCATCACTCCATCAAGCTGATGCAGCAGCTGGGCATGCGGCTTGAGGCCCATTATCGCGAGCATGCCCTGTTTCAGGGCGAGTGGGACGAGGAACTGCATTTCGCCATTCTTGATCGCGAATGGCAGCGGTCCGCCAAGGTGAGCGACCTGCCGCCACGGCACCGTGTCGCCTGAATTGCCCTCTGGGCGCAAAACCGGGTATGAGCGCCTGATCTTACTGGATTGGGCGCCATGGCCGGGACTGACACTTCCATCAAAATAGAACTGCTGCCGTCTCCGGCGGTGATCTTGTGCGAGCCGCAGCTGGGCGAAAACATCGGCACTGCTGCGCGCGCCATGGCCAATTTCGGCCTTTGGGACCTGCGCCTGGTGCGTCCGCGCGACGGCTGGCCCAATGAGAAGGCGGTGGCTGCGGCCTCGCGGGCCGATCACGTCATCGAACGGGTTCGTGTGTTCGACACCCTCGAGGCGGCTATCGCCGACCTGACCCTGGTGCTTGCTACCACCGCGCGCTCACGCGACATGCAGAAGGAAGTCATCGGTCCGGACGAGGCGGCGGAGCGGATGGCGGCTCAGGTTGGTCTCGGCAAGGGTGTCGGCCTGCTGTTCGGGCGCGAGAAGTGGGGCCTGCTCAACGAAGAGGTGGCCCTGGCCGACACGATCGTCACCCTGCCGGTCGAGCCTGCCTTCGCCTCGCTCAACATTGCTCAGGCGGTGCTGCTGATGGCCTATGAGTGGCGCCGGCACAGCGCTTTGGGCACCAAGCTGCCCTTCAGCGATGCCATGGCCGAGGTGGCGCCGCGTGAGGAACTGATTGGTCTGTTCAGTCACCTCGAAGCCACCTTGGACGGCTCGGGCTTCTTCACCGCACCCGACAAGCGTCCGACTGTCATCAATAACCTGCGCACCATGCTGGAGCGGGGCAAGTTCACCAGCCAGGAGATCCGCACATTGCGTGGCGTGATCTCGTCGATTGACCGCCGGCACGAGAGGCCCAATCCGAACCGGCAGAAGCCGGCCTCGAAAGCCGACTGAGAATCGTTCAACCGGAACGGTTTGACGCCAATTCGGCTTTGACTGTGCGTCAGCGCCATGGCACTCCCGTTGCATGAGCACAGCTTCTCCCGCAGACCCCTCCCGGCTTGCCTTCAGCTACAAGGGCTTCCGCTTTTTCTGGCTGACCACGCTGCTGGTCAGCTTTGCCGTCCAGATCATGTCGGTGTCGATTGCCTGGCAGATTTACGACGTCACCGGGAATGTGTTCCTCCTCGGTCTGGTGGGTCTTTGCCTTTTCCTGCCGGCCCTGCTGCTCATCCTCGTTACGGGGCTGACCGCCGACCGTTTCAATCGTCGCGTGATCATGGCCGTCTGCTTGTCGATAGAGCTGATCTGTGCGCTGGGCTTCCTCGCCTTCGTCTCGGCCCAGGCCCATGAGGTCTGGCCGATTTTCGGCATACTGATCGTGCTTGGCACGGCAAGGGCGTTCTGGGGGCCCGCCGCGCAGTCGTTGGCGCCCAACCTGGTGCCGCCGGAGGCCCTCAGCAACGCCATCACCGTCAACGCCTCGGCCTGGCAATTTGCCTCGATCATGGGACCGGCCGCTGGTGGCCTGCTCTATGGCATCGCGCCCACGGTGGCCTTCGGCACCGGCGCTGTCCTGTTGATCATCGCCGTGGTCTGCGTCCTGCTGATACCCAAGCCGGCGCAGCGCGAATCGCATCAGGCGACCAGCCTCGAGACGATTTTCGGCGGCTTCCGGTACATTTTTTCCAACAAGGTGGTGCTGGGCGCCATTTCGCTGGACATGTTCGCCGTGCTGATGGGCGGCGCCGTGGCGCTGCTGCCGGTCTATACCAAGGACATTCTGCATGCCGGCCCGCAGGAACTCGGCCTGTTGCGTGCGGCCCCGGGTATCGGCGCCATCGTCATGGCGCTGTTCCTCACCCGCTTTCCCATCCGCGACCATGCCGGCAAGCTGCTGTTCCTGTTTGTCGGGCTGTTTGGGTTATTCACCTTGGTCTTCGGTCTCTCGACGACCGTGTGGATTTCGATTCCCGCGCTGGCGCTGGTCGGGGCGTCCGACATGGTCAGTGTCACCATTCGCGAAACGATCATGCAGCTGTGGACGCCCGAAGAGGTGCGCGGCCGGGTCAACGCGGTGAACTCCGTGTTCATCGGCGCGTCCAACGAGCTGGGTGAGTTCCGGGCCGGAACGGTCGCCCATTTCATCGGGCCGGTCGCCGCGGTGGCCATCGGGGGCATCGGTGCCATCGCGGTGGCGGTGATCTGGAGCCAGCTTTTCCCCGGTCTTCGCGATCAGCGGACACTCGACAAGAAGATGGCCTGACGGCACAGTGCGTTGGCGTTCATCGGACCTTGCCATGCAGCCCACCAACTTCCTCTATCTTCTGACCCCGCCGCGTCCAACCTTTCTCCGGGATGCGACGCCCGACGAGATGGCCATCATGGGCAAGCACCGGGCCTATCTGGAGGCCGCGGCGGCCAGCGGTGGTCTGATGGTAGCCGGGCCGACACTGGATGGCGTCTATGGCGTGGGCATATTGACGACGGGCGACATCGCCGAGGCCGAACGCTTCGCCGCAGGTGATCCAGTGGTCAGCTCCGGGCTCATGCAATATCGCTTGCATCCATGGATGGCGAGCATTCGCGCCCCCGGCTTGTAACCGGCCGGCGTCGTTGCGCTTGACGCCGCGCGCCTATGGCTTTAAGAGGCCGCTACCTATCGGAGCCCAAGGGCTCATAGGCGCACCCGGGATCTCCTGTCTATTTGGGATCTGTCGGCCACCCGCAAGGGCGGCAGAGGAGGGCGCGATCCATTTCAACTCGCGCTTGGCTCCGGCCATGCGCCAAAGAAGGATACGCGATGTCGAAGCGTCATTCAGTCAAGTACAAGATCGATCGCCGTCTTGGCGAAAATATCTGGGGCCGTCCGAAGTCCCCGCTCAACGCACGCGCCTATGGCCCCGGCCAGCATGGCCAGCGCCGCAAGGGCAAGCTCTCGGACTACGGTCTGCAGCTCCGCGCCAAGCAGAAGCTCAAGGGCTATTACGGTTCGGTCACTGAAAAGGCGTTCAAGCGCCTCTACACCGAAGCTGCGCGCGTCAAGGGCGACACCGGCGAGAACCTGATCGGCCTGCTCGAGAGCCGTCTGGACGCGATCGTCTACCGCGCCAAGTTCGTTGCCACCGTGTTCGCCGCCCGCCAGTTCGTTTCCCATGGCCACATCCTGGTAAATGGCAAGCGCGTCAACATTCCGTCCTACCAGGTCAAGGTTGGCGACAAGATCGAAGTGCGCGAGCGCTCCAAGCAGCTCACCGTGCTGATCGAAGCCACCCAGCTGGCCGAGCGCGACGTGCCGGACTATGTCGAAGTCGACCACAACAAGATGGTTGCCACCTTCGCCCGCGTCCCGGGTCTCAGCGACGTGCCATACCCGGTCCAGATGGAACCGAACCTGGTCGTCGAATTCTACTCGCGCTAAGCGAAGTCGGATATCGGAATTGGAAAGGGCCGCCCGAGAGGGCGGCCCTTTTTGTTTGTGCTGTGAGACCTCATGGTGAGCTTGTCGAACCACGAGGTCGGGTACGCCGATGCTGCCACGACCTCGTCCTTCGACAGGCTCAGGATGAGGTCTGTTAAGAGACCTCATCCTTCATTGCGCGACCTAGATCGTCGCAGCCGCGCCGATGTCTTCCTTGATCGGCTCCTGGTCGTGAGGGATGTAGCTCTCGAAACGATGGAGACGCATGTAGATCGACTGCAGTTCCACGATGGTGGTCCAGGCCCGCGCGAAGAACTGGAACGAGGAGGCCACTTCGCCGAAGGCGTTCTGCACCTGTTGGTAGAGACCCAGCGTGATCGTGCCGGCCAGGATGGACGGCGACAGCGTCAGCAGCGGCACGTAGCCGGCCACCTGAAGGTAAGCGTAACGCGCCAGGTTGAAGTAGGTGTAGTGGAAGTAGAGCCGGAAGTAGTTCTTCTGCACATTGGCGAAGAGCATTCGGAAGGTTGGCGGATCGGCACGCTGCGGATCGTCCTCGCCATAGACGAGCTCCTTGCGCAGTGCCGCTTCCACCTTCTGGTTCTCGAAGTTGAGGCCAGGCAGCCTTATGCCGACGATCCAGAGCAGGGCGGTACCAAAGGCGGAGACGACAAGAGCAATCCAGACGAGGCTGCCGGGGACATCGCCGAAGATCGGCACTTCGGTGACGCTCTGGGACAGGTTCCACAGGATCGGCAGGAAGACGACCAGGGTCAGGAGCGAACTCATGAAGCTCGATCCGAGATCTTCCACGATGGAGGCGAAGCGCATCGTGTCTTCCTGCACGCGCTGTGCCGCGCCTTCGGTGCCGCGGAGCGATGGCCAATAGGCCATGTAGTAGGACGTCATCGCCTTGCGCCAGCGGAACACGTAGTGCGAGTTGAAGAAGGCCAGCAGCACCAGGAAAATGATGTTGGGCAGCAGGACCAGCATCAGGGTGACGACGTAAGGCCAGTACTCCTCGGGACTAACCGAGCCGGGCTCGCTCAGCGCGCGTTGCAGGACGTCGAAGAAGCTGCCCTGCCAGTCATTGAGAAAGGCGCTGAGCTGCACCTGGCTATAGGTCGAGAGGAACAGGACGGAACTGCCCACCACCGACCACCAGTACCATTCGTTGCGCTTGTAGACGTACCAGAAGGCGCAGAAGGCCACGGTGCAGAGGAATATGTACCAGTATTCCCAGATGCGGCCTCCATTGAGGAAGTTGGTGTCCTCGGCGACGCAAGCGGCAGTTGCTGTCGACGCGGGTGCCGCCGGCGCTGCACTTTCAGTGCTCGCCGGAGCGTTGGGATTGGTGACCGCGGCGCCGGCAGTCGGATCGGCCACGGCGTCGTCGGCCACGGTGGCCTGATCGGCGGGGGTTTCGGCAGGCGCGCAGATGGCTGGCGCCAGGAACCTGTCGATGCTAATGACCGAGCGCACCGGGTCGCCGGCGAACTGATACAGCAGCGTGGTCAGCAGCATCCAGATGACCGCGGAGCTGAAGAAAATCTTGGGGACGGGGAAGAAGGATCGAAACACCGCGCGACTCCTGGGTGCCGAGGGAATGGGGTCATCTAACTGTCGCTTTTGGAGTAAAGCAAGGAACGGAAATTAATCTTCGGTAAGGTTTGCGACCTGCGGTTTTCCTTCCCCTTGGGGGCAGGGGGCGCTATCAGCTACGCCATGACATCAAAGAGAGTTTCGCCATGAGTGAGGTCATGGAGGCGCCGGCAGACGAAGCCGAAACCGGCGGCCACCCGATCTATGCCCGGGCCCCGCGCAGCGGCGAGTTCAACAAGCTGCGCAAACGGCTGATCCGCAATACCCGCGAGGCGCTGGACAAGTTCGCCATGGTGCGGCCGGACCAGAAGTGGCTCGTGGCGCTGAGCGGCGGCAAGGACAGCTACAGCCTTCTGGCTTTGCTGCTCGACCTCAAGTGGAGGGGCATGTTGCCGGTGGAGTTGCTCGCCTGCAATCTCGACCAGGGGCAGCCGAACTTCCCAAAACATATCCTGCCCGAATTCCTTGCTGGCCTGGGGATTCCGCATCGGATCGAGTATCGGGACACCTATTCCATCGTGACCGACAAGCTGCCGGCGGGGGCAACTTATTGTTCGCTGTGCTCGCGGCTGCGGCGCGGCAATCTCTACCGCATCGCGCGGGAGGAGGGGTGCACGGCCCTGGTGCTGGGGCATCATCGCGACGACAGCCTCGAAACCTTCTTCATGAACATGTTCCATGGCGGGCGCCTGGCGGCCATGCCGCCGCGCCTGCTCAATGACGAGGGCGACCTCGAAGTCCTGCGGCCACTGATCTACTGCGCCGAGGACGACCTGCAGCGGTTCTCCGACGCGATGGCCTTCCCCATCATCCCCTGCGACCTGTGCGGCAGCCAGGATGGGCTCGAACGCAATGCGATGAAGGCCATGCTCAATGACATCGAAAAGCGCATGCCCGGCCGCAAGGATGTGATGATCCGCGCGCTGGGCAATATCAATGCGAGCCACATGCTCGACACCAAGCTGTTCGACTTCGCCAGCCTCTTCGACAAAAGGACGCCTAAGTGAATTTTGACGTCATGGAACTGGCCGCTATCCTGCGCGATGCGGCCCGGTCGGAGGCCTTGCCACGCTTCCGCCGCCTCGATACCGACATGGTCCGGATCAAGACCGAGGCCATTGACCTCGTGACCGAAGCCGATATCGCCACCGAGAATGTCATCAAGGCCCGCGTTGCCCAGTGGATGCCCGAGGCGCTGTTCGTGGGCGAGGAGTCGGTCGCGGCCGACCCAGCTCTGCTGCCCCGATTGGCGACTGCGGACCTCGCCATCGTGGTCGACCCCATCGACGGCACCGCCAATTATGCGGCCGGCCTGCCGCTCTTTGCCACCATGGCTTCGGTGGTGTCCAAGGGCGAGACCATTGCCGGCATCATTTATGATCCGATGGGCGACGACTGGGTCATGGCCGAGAAGGGGAGTGGCGCCTGGTGGCGCCGGCCCAATGGCGAAGCCGTGCGGATGCGCATTGCCGAGCCGCTGCCGCTGGCCGAGATGGTCGGCATGGCCTCGGTTGCCTTCATGCCGGCCGCTGCCCGACCGCAGGTGCTGGCCAATTCCAGCAAGGTCCGACTGATGTCGAACTATCGCTGCGCCGGCCACGAATACCGCACCTTCGTTTCGGGCCACGCCCAGTTCATGAGCTACAACAAGCTGATGCCCTGGGACCACCTGGCGGGCACGTTGATGAGCCAGGAAGCCGGCGGCTATGCCGCGCGCCTCGACGGCGGGCCGTACCTTCCCAGCCATGTCGATGGCGGCCTGCTGGTGGCGGTGGACAGACCCAGCTGGGAAGAGCTACGGCGCGAGGTGTTCGTCTTTTAGGGCGGAGCTTCCCACGACCTGGATCGTCACCCTCGGGTCAAGCCCGAGGGGTGACGCCCAATGGGCGGCTACCCCGCCAGCGCCCCGGCCGCCGCCTCCACGGCGCCCGACCCGTGCGCAATTTCCAGCGCCTGCATGCCCGCTTCCATCGTCGCCAGCACGCCCAGCGTCATATGGGCGTTCACATGGCCCATATGACCGACGCGCAGGAAATCCTGGTAGGCAGGTTCTGATGGCAGCGCCATGCCGAGCCCTATGCCCAGCGTCACGCCAGCTTCAGCCTCCAGCCAGCGCCGCAAGGCGCCGGCGCCGCCACCGGGGATCGTCGCCGCCGTCACCGACCAGCCGCGGCTTGCCGGGTCGGCGACGTTAAGCGCAATGCCCGAGCCCTTGCCCCAGGCGTCGAACGCTGCCCAGACAGTGCTAGCCAGCCGCCGATGGCGCTGCCACACCTGTTCCAGGCCCTCTTCATGCAGGATCATGGTCAGCGCTTCGCGCAAGCCGTAGAGGTGGTGGGTCGGCGCTGTGCCGCCGAAATATTGCCAGAACTCGGTGCCGGTGCCGCGCGGCTTCCAGTCCCAATAGGGCGTGACCAGATCAGCGCGCTTTGAGGCTTCCAGCGCCTTGTCGGAAAACCAGACGAAGCCCAGGCCCGGCGGCAACATCAGGCCCTTCTGGCTGGCGCCGATCAGCACGTCGATGCCCCATTCATCCATGCGCAGCTCGTCGCAGCCGAGCGATGCGATGGCGTCCACGGCCAGGAGGGCCGGGTGACCAGTCGAGTCGATGGCGGCGCGAATGGCGGCGATGTCGTTGCGGGCGCTCGAGGCGGTGTCCACATGGGTCACCAATACGGCGCGGATCTCGTGGGCTTTGTCTGCCCGCAAGGCGTCGGCGATGCGCTCGGGCTCGGCGGCGCGGGACTTGCCGAAGTCGATGATGTCGATCTTGACGCCCAGTCGCTGCAACCACTCCGACCAGCC
>CBFGMY010000174.1:0-8754 GCA_965650055.1 uncultured Devosia sp. | reverse complement strand
CCGAGGCCGGTCAGGATGCCCGCCACCCGCTGCTGCACGGCGTCGCCGACGATGTGCGAATACTGATCGTTGATCGCCTTGAAATGATCGAGGTCGGCAATGGCCAGGCAGAAGCGGCTGCCTTGCAGCTGCGCGAATGCCGCGTCAAAGCTGCGGCGGTTCGGCAGGCCCGTCAGCGGATCCTGGCCAACCTGTTCTTCCAGGGCTGCCGCACGGACGCGCAGCTTGCTCGTTTCGAGCTGCATTTCCACCAGTTGGGCGCGCCGGCGGATGGCCTCGCCCATCTGCCGTTGATAGGCGGTGTGGAACCGCTTGTAGAGCGCCAGCGCCTCGGCCGGATTGCCCAGTGCCTCATGAACCTCCGACAGCCGGCGCAGGGTATTGACCTGATGATCGACATGCGAGCTGGCCTCGGCCAGCTCGACCGCGAGTTCGCAGAATTCCAGCGCCTCGCTGAGCCGCCCCATCCGGGTCAGCAGTTCGCCGCGCGTGTAAAGATAGTGCACGTGCTCGCGCAGCCCCGTCACACCGATGACCTCTTCCCAGCGGCCCAGATAGTTCAGGGCCACGTCCTCGTGGCCAAGCAAGGCGTAATATTCGGCGCCGTTGCACAGCGCGGTCCGCAGCGCCCATTTGTCACCGCAGGTTTCGGCAATGCGGATCGCCTGGTCGTTGGTGGCCAGCGCCCGCTCGCGCCACTGTCGCCCTTCCTCGGTTCGGCCCTCATTCTCGGCGGCTTCGGCCATCGAGACCTGCGAAAAGGCCAGGTTGGTCGCGTAGAGCGCCTGGGCCGAAAGATCGTCCGTGCCAGCAACCAGGGCCAGGCTGCGTTCCAGCAGCGGCCCCACCAGCTGATCCTGCCGGCCATACATCAGGGCGACGGCCTTGGCATTGAGCGCAAAGGCCAGGATCGCCGGATTACCAACGATTTCCGCCAGCCCGACCGCCGTGCTCGCCTCGGCAAAGCCCTCGTCGACCATGCTGAGTTCGACCAGCAACCAGGCATAGATCGCCCCGGCATGAGCCTCGCCGGCAGGATCGCGGAGCTTCTTCCACAGGTCCTTGGCCGCGACCACGCAGTCTATGCCCTGCTCGGCATATCCCTGTTGCAGGCAGAACCAGCCAATCTGCGTGAGGCACCGGGCAATGCCGCGATCATCCTCGGCGGCCCGAGCGTGCTCGAGCAGCTGACGCACCGTCTCAAGCGCTTCCGCCGAACGGCCGGTGCGCCCCATCGCCCATGTCAGGGTCAGGGCATGAGCGAGGTCTGGGACAGACGGTGGGGGCACGGCTGCGCCTGGGCTTGCGATCATTCCCAATGAAGGATCGGACTTTCCTGTAAATAAACCGAAAAAGCCCCGGCTGAAAGGCGAGCTACCGCCCCATGCCCAACGCTTGTCTTATGCTGTCGTCCTGCTCGGTGCGCTGCAGGATGACGCCCCACCAGCCCAGCCCGTCATATTCCTGGTAGCCCAGTGTGCGGGCGAAGGCGATGATATTGCCCTGCCCGTCATAATAGCTGCCGCGCTGCCGGTCTTCGTGGCGCAGGTCGAAATTGGCAAACCGGCTTTCCGGACGCGTCGAGGCGATCACCCGTCCATTGCCGTCGAGCAGCATGACTTCGGTCCGCTCGGCGATCTTGGGTGGCAAGGCCGCCTCGGTCTCGACAATGGAATGGCCCTGATCCTGCCAGTCGAAATAGACCCCGAGCGTCCCCAGCATCTGCCCGCCGGCATTACCGTTGCTGCGCACCGCGGTGCTGTAGACCAGCACTTCGCGCCCCGCATGGTGGGTGCTCTCCATCACCTCGCCCACCGCATAGTCATTGCCCGTCGCGGTATTGCGTGCCGCGCGGAACCAGGCCTCGCGCGAGAAATCGGCGCCCTGGATATTGCGCGCATAGGTGCCATTGGCGCTGGCCACCACCCGTCCCTGTGCATTGGTCAGCACCAGGTCGTGATAGACGCTGTAGAACTTGTTGATGGTGGCGAGCCGATTGGCCGCGAAGGCCACGGCATCTGCGCTGGCCTCGGCTTCCAGCGCCTGCCAGAAGGCCGTATCGGTGGCCCACCAGCGCACGTCGGCGGTCCGCTCGTAGAGATTGCGCACGATCAGCTGGACCAGCGACTGCGCCAGGTCGATCAGGCGCACACCCTCCATCTCATCGACCAATGTCTCGCTCATGGTGCGGCTGAGCGAGATGCGCCCCACCAGCACATCCTGGAAGCGCGTGGCGATATCGGCAGCGCGATCGGCCAGCCGCTGCACCTCGTCGGCGACCACGGCAAAGCCCTTGCCGGCATCGCCCGCCCGCGCCGCCTCGATGATCGCGTTGATTGCCAGGAGCTTGGTCTGCTTGACGATCTGCAGGTTGCTGCTCGAATAGCTCTGCAACTCGCCGCTAATGCCGTCCATCACCACGCGCATGGCGCGCGGCGACGCGGCCACAGCCGTGTTGTCTTTCGAATTCATAGCTGCGTCCCAATGCACCTTGGGTCGCCCAGACGATCGAAATATTCAAGCAATCGCGATCGGCACGGGTCGAAGTATTTCCCCCCGCCGATAGTGTATCGATATGGTAAGGGAACCGTTAAACCCGGCTCACGCGCCCAGCTCCGCCAGCAGCCACCGCCCGATGGGCCACATTGCGGCGAAATGGGCCACGCAGCGCTCCGAAAAGCCCGGTTCCAGCGCCGCCGCAGCCGGCAGGCGAATGCTCGCCGTCAGCCCCTCGTAGAGCAGGAATTCCGCCCGCTCCGCCGGAGCCTCGAAGCCCCGCGGCATCAGCTTGCGCGTCTTCTCGCCGATCTCATAGGCGCCCGCCGCCCGCACCTGCGCCACCGCTTCCACCAGCGCCTTGCCCGAGCGGTTGAGCACGATGGCGCTGCGGAAGGTCTCCAGCGCCTCCTTGTCCAGGCCATACATGCCGGTGGCGATGAAGACTTCCTCGGCGCTGACATGGAAATAGAAGCCCGGCGCGCTCCAGCTCTTCTTGTCGCCATGCCAGAACCACAGGCCCAGATGCGTCTTGTAGGGCCGCTTGTCCTTGGAGAAGCGGATGTCCCTGTTGATGCGCGACACCGAGCCGTTGATCCTGGGCGCGAACTGCACATCCGGCGAAATCGCCTGCAATTGCGGACCCACGGCCTCGACAAAGGCGCGACCGGGTTCGACATAACCGGCTTCATAGAGCGCCCGGTTGTCATCGAACCAAGGCTTCTCGTTGTGTTCGGCGATGCCGCTGAGAAACCGGATCGTATCTTGCGGAAAATGCATCAGGCCTGGATCCAGATCACAAACACCTCGGGCTCGAAGCAATACGCCATCGCCCTGCCGCGCGGCAATTCGAACCTGCTCGACGGCCGCCATTCGCCGGCCTCCTGAGCCGGCATCGGTGAACGTCCCCCTGCCTTACGCCGCAGTGAAGTCCTCGTAACAGTCGTAGTTCCGCTGCTCGATGATCAGGCCATCGGCCAGTCGAAACACCATGCAGAGATGAGCGATCATGGTATCGCCGGGCTGCAGCTTGCCGACGGGGATGACCAGATCACCCTCCCATCGTGCCTCGACGACCACGCGGTCGCCCGCTTCCATGACCTCGCCCAGCAGGTAGCGCTGCGCCCGCAGCACCTTGCCCTCGGCGGCGCGCCTGAACCCGGCCCGCATCGCCGCGAGGTCGTCGATGCCGCCCTTTGGCCGTATCCGGTTGGGAAGCTCATGAAACCGCATCTGTGGATGCAGCAACGCAAACGCCGCTGCCTCGTCGAAGCTCTCTACCGCCGTGATATAGCCGCGAACAATCTCCACCAGGGTCATTGTGTCCTCCAAATTAGAACGTCGTTCTAGTTTGAACTATCTAGAACATCATTCTAGTTTCGTCTAGAGTGTTTGGCATGACCACTGATCGTCGGCGCCAGATTCTCGATGCAGCTTTGTCGGCGTTTCTGGAGCGCGGCTACGCGGCGACGTCCATCGCCGATATAAGGGCGCGCAGCGGTGCCAGTACGGGCAGTATCTACCACTTCTTTTCCGGCAAGGGCGCGCTCGCCGAGGCCTTGCTGCGCGAGGCTGTTTCCGGCTGGGCCAACCGGTCGACGGCGGCGCTCGACCCGGCTGCGTCGCCCGAGGCAGCGCTCAAGGCCTCGGTGCGCGGCCTTATGCTATGGGCCTTCGCCCACCCTGCGCAATTCCGCTTCATGGACGAAATCCGCACCCTGGCGCCGACGGACCCTGATTTCACCGCGGTCCGGGATCTGCTCGATGACGGCCAGGCCGCAGCGGCCGCGCAATATGCCCACATGACGCGGGCCGGCGCCGTGCGCAGCATCCCGTTCGGCATCGCGCATGCGCTGATCCTGGGTCCCGCCTATGCCTATCTCCGCCGAGCCGACGGCGTCCCGGAGGCCGAGGCCGTGCGCCTGGCCGAGTTCTTCGCCGAGGCAGCCTGGCAGGCGGTCAAAGCCTAACGCCCCTCGGGCGCCACGCGGATCAGCCGTCCGTTATCCTCGTCGGTCAGCAGGTAGATCGCGCCATCGGGGCCAACCCGCACGTCGCGGATGCGTCCGAGTTGGCGCTCGAACAGTCTTTCCTCGCCGACCACGGCGTCGCCCTCCATGTCGAGGCGCACCAGCAACTGCCCGCTGAGCCCACCCGCCAGCAGGTCGCCCTGCCAAGCCGGCAGCAATTCGCCATCGTAGAAATCCAGACCCGACGGGGAGATGGACGGGTCCCAATAGTAAAGCGGCTGCTCCAGCCCCGCCTTCTCGGTGCCCTCGCCGATCGGGACGCCGGAATAGTCCACACCATAGGTGATGACGGGCCAGCCGTAATTGGCGCCGGCCCGGGGCATATTCACCTCGTCGCCGCCGCGCGCACCATGCTCCACGGTGAACAGCACGCCATCCTCGCGCAGCGTCGCGCCCTGCGGGTTGCGATGCCCCTTGCTCCACAGCTCCGGCGCCCAGCCCTCGGGCTTGGGATTGTCTGATGGCACCGACCCGTCTGGCGCAATGCGGACGATGGCGCCAGCCAGGTCCGTCATGTCCTGCGCCCGATCCTGCTCCCCACGCTCGCCCAGCGTCACGAACAGGTTGCCATCAGCCCCGATCACCACCCGCGAACCAAAATGGCGGTTGGTGGTGGTGAACCTGTTCATGCGGAAAATGACCTTGCCATCCTCCAGCCGCCCGCTATCGCCTTCGAGCACCAGCTTGGCCGACAGCACCGCCGTACCCTGCCCGCGTTGCAGCCCGGCATCCTGGGCGGGTTCGGAGAAGGTCAGGTAGATTTGCCCGCTCGTCGCGAAATCAGGCGCCAGCGCCAGGTCGAGCAATCCACCCTGCCCCTGGTTGTAGACGGCGGGCACGCCCTCGATCGGCTCACCCACCACGCCATCGCTGATCACGCGCAACTGCCCGCTGCGCTCGGTCACCAGCATGCGGCCATCGGGCAGGAAACCCAGCGCCCAGGGATGGTCGAGGCCCTCGGCGATCACTGATGCCGTCAGGTTGCCGGCACTGGATGGAACGGTCTGCGCCCAGGCGGGCGCGGCAAGCAGCGCCATGAGCGCCGTCAATGACGTGGCAAGAGCATGCATGGCTGGGCCTTTCGACGCGACTGGAGCAAAACTTGAATGGGCGTGTGGACATGACCATGTTCATGCCGACACCCGCTTGACCGCAACGCGGCAGGCGGGCAATTTGAGCCATCTCCCCTCAAAACTAATCGTGAAGCGCACGCCGAACGGATTTGGCTGGGAGAGAAGCTATTGAGCGTCCCGCGGAAAGTGGTTTTCCGCATCAGGACGCGACGAAGAATTACGGAGGGCCGGCGACCCGAGTTCGGATCGCACAAGGCCCTCTCGTGCCGAATGGAGGCGACGAATGGACAAGATCCCGATGACGGTGGGTGGCCACAAGGCTCTCACCGCCGAATTTGAGCATCGCACTGCAACCGAGCGCCGTCGCATCATCGACGCCATCGCCGAAGCGCGTGCCCATGGGGATCTGTCTGAAAACGCCGAATATTCGGCCGCCAAGGAACAGCAGAGCCTCAACGAAGGCCGCATCAAGGAACTCGAGACCATCCTGGCGCTGGCCGACATCATCGATGTCAGCAAGCTGAGTGGCACCACCGTCAAGTTCGGCGCCACCGTGACCTATCTCGATGAGGATACCGAGGAAGAAAAGACCTACCAGGTCGTCGGCGACCCAGAGGCCGATGCCTCGGGCGGCCGCATCTCGATTTCCTCACCCATCGCCCGCGCCATGATCGGCAAGGCCGAAGGCGATTCGTTCGAGGTTTCCGCACCCGGTGGTGCCCGCAGCTACGAAATCATCAAGATCAAGTATGTCTGACGCCCAAACTTTGGGCAGTCGCCCATAGTTGGTGTGACATTTCCGTCTGTTCCACAGGCACGTACCCCTGGTTGGAACGGTTTGCCTTGAAAGAGTGCTCCTTCGGCCTTTAACTAGCGGCCGAGGGAATACTCGTTATTGTCGGAGAGCGTCGCGATGCACGCGAAAGTCATCATCATCGGTTCAGGCCCGGCCGGCTATACCGCTGCGATCTACGCGGCGCGCGCCATGCTGGAACCCGTGATGATCCAGGGCCTGCAGCCCGGTGGCCAGCTGACCATCACCACCGATGTCGAGAACTATCCCGGTTTTGCCGATGTCATCCAGGGCCCGTGGCTCATGGACCAGATGAAGGCCCAGGCCGAGCATGTCGGCACGCGCATCGTCAGCGACATCATCACCCATGTCGATTTCGACAAGCGGCCATTCGTGCTGACCAGCGACAGCGGCGACATCTACACCGCCGACAGCGTCATCATCGCCACCGGCGCCCAGGCCAAGTGGCTGGGTCTGCCCAGCGAGCAGAAATTCCAGGGCTTTGGCGTCTCCGCCTGCGCCACCTGCGATGGCTTCTTCTATCGCAACAAGGAAGTGCTGGTCGTCGGCGGTGGCAATACCGCCGTCGAGGAAGCCCTGTTCCTTACCAATTTCGCCTCCAAGGTCATCCTGGTGCATCGTCGCAACGAATTCCGCGCCGAGCGCATCCTGCAGGATCGCCTGTTCAAGAACCCCAAGATCGAAGTGCGCTGGAATACCGAGATCGCCGAAATCGGCGGTTCGGCCATGCCGCCATCGGTCAATACGGTCACGCTGCGCGATATCGCCAGCAATCGCACCTATGAACAGCCCATCGACGGCATTTTCGTCGCCATCGGCCATGCTCCGGCCACATCCATCTTTGCAGGAAAGCTGGACATGAAGCCCGGCGGCTACCTGCAGGTGAAGCCGGGCACGACCGAAACCAACATCCCCGGCGTCTTTGCCGCTGGCGACGTGACCGACGACGTTTACCGCCAGGCAATCACTGCAGCCGGAATGGGTTGCATGGCGGCGCTGGAAGCCGAACGATATCTCGCTGAACACGAACTCGCCGAAGCGGCGGAGTAAGCTGCCCCCGAACTAGAAAGCGCCAACAATGCTCGACTGGGACAAACTCCGGATTTTCCACACCGCCGCCGAGTCGGGCAGTTTCACCCATGCCGCTGAAAAGCTGGGAATGAGCCAGTCGGCCGTTTCGCGGCAGATTTCGGCGCTTGAGGATGATCTGGGCCTCAAGCTCTTCATCCGCCACGCCCGCGGCCTGGTGCTGACCGAAGTCGGCGAGCAGTTGTTCCGCACCGCCCATCGCATGCATTGGGAACTGCAGCAGGTGGAAACCCAGATGTCCGAAAGCCAGGACGTCCCCACCGGCCCGCTCATCGTCACCACCACCGTGGGTATCGGCTCGACCTGGCTATCCTCGCGGCTCGACGAGTTCCTCAAGCTCTATCCTCTGATCCAGCTCGAAATTCGCCTCAACGATGCCGAGCTCGACCTGGCCATGCGCGAGGCCGACGTCGCCATCCGCCTGCACCGGCCCAACCAGTCCGAGATGATCCAGCGCAAGCTGTTCACGGTGCACAACCACTTCTATGCGTCCAACGCCTATATCGACGAATTCGGCATGCCGGCCAGCGCCGACCAGCTCGACGACCACCGCGTCATCAGCTTCGGCGAGCCCGTGCCCTCCTATCTGGGCGACATCAACTTCCTCGAGCGCATGGGCCGCACCGATTCGAGCCCGCGCCGCGCCACCCTCAAGGTCAACGCCATCTACGGCATGATGCAGGCCTGCCGCGCCGGCATCGGCATCGCCATGCTGCCCGACTACGTCACCGAAAAGGAAGACGGCCTGGTCCAGGTGCTGCCCGAGATCGAGCTGCCGGCCTACGAAGCGTATTTCGTGTACCCGCCGGCGCTGAAGAACTCCAAGCGCGTGGGCGTGTTCCGCGACTTCCTCGTGGGCAAGGCCCGCGAGTGGAGCTTCTAGCACCCCGCTTCGCGATCGGATCACCCTCCCCCTTGCGGGGAGGGTAGCGAAGCTGGGCCGCAGGCCCATAGCGCAGCTAGGGTGGGGGTACGAGAGCCACGATTTCCGGGCTAAACACCCCCCCCACCCTTGATCCCTCCCCGCAAGGGGGAGGGTGTCGACTGTGAGAGCGATGCAGATGCCCATCACCACCATCGCCTTCGATGCCGATGACACGCTCTGGCAGAACGAGCACTTCTTCCGCCTCACCGAACAGCGCTTCGCGGATCTCCTCGCGCCCTATACCGACGCGCCAGATCTCAACGACCGCCTGATCGCCTCGGTGACCAAAAGTCTCAGCTTCTATGGCTTCGGCATGAAGGGCTTTGC
>CBFGMY010000173.1:0-8846 GCA_965650055.1 uncultured Devosia sp. | reverse complement strand
GCGGCGAAGTCCTTGATGAAAGTGAGCATCTGCATCTCCCGTGTTGCTATAATGTTCTTATAAGTTCGTTGTTTGTTCTTGTCGAGCGTGGAGAACGGGAACAGCGGGGATTGGACGGAACTGGTTAGCGAAGTGTTAGGACATGTTGCCAGCCGGTTACCGCGCATGGTCTCTTGCCGACGCACCGCAGACTCGCCGATCATCCCCGCATGACCCCCACGCCCCAACTCAGCCTCGGCCTACTGCTCACGGCGTCGGCCGGCTTTGCCGACGTCATCGGCTTCATTGAGCTGGGCGGGCATTTCACCTCCTTCATGAGCGGCAACACCACCCAGCTCGGGGACGCTCTTGCCGGAGGAACCTGGCCCGTGGTCCTGCTGGCCGCGTCACTGGTCGCGCTGTTCTTTCTTGGCAGCGTGTTCGGCTCGCTTTTCGCGCTTCTGGCCGGACCGCGCTGGGGGTCGAGTGCCGTGACGGGGCTGGTCGTGATCAGCTTTGCCGCCACGCTGGCCTTCGCCCTTGCTGGTTTTCCGCCTAGCCAGTTCATGCTGGTCCTTGCTGCAGGCGCCGGCGCGCAGAATGCCATCCTGCCCTCCACCGGTTCGGTGCGGCTGGGCACCACCTTCGTCACCGGCACCCTGTTTGCCGCCGGCCAGGATCTGGCGCGGGCCCTGCGCGGTCTGGCTCCGCCCTGGCGCTGGGCCCAGCATATGCTGGTCTGGGCGTCGCTGCTGGTTGGTGGCTTGCTGGGCGGGTGGGGTTATGGCCTGGCCGGGGTCAATGCGCTGCTGCTGCCCACCGCGGTCTATGTCGCCTTCTTCGCCGCCTTCCTGCTGCGACGACCCGCGACGGTGATTCCAAGCTAACCCCCTGCCCGTAATCAATACGATCGGCCTTGATTGCGGGTGCGAAGTCAGGTCTACTAGATTGAGGTACGTACCTCACATCAGATGGGGACCGACTGGCGGGAGGGCAAGTGACACATTTCCAGATCGATCCGAAGTTCACCATCGCAGACGAGCAATCCCTGCGTGGCTTGTTCCAGGCGACGCACGCCCTCGCCATCCAGAAGTTCCAGACATCGCTCGGCGAGCATGCCCAGGCTTTCATCCGGCGTTCGCCGTTTCTCTGTCTTGGCACACAAAATCTCGACGGCAAGGCCGATGTCAGCCCGCGAGGCGACCCACCCGGCTTCGTCAGGATCCTTGATGCCCGTACCCTGGCGATCCCCGACCGACCGGGCAACAACAGGCTCGACAGCCTCTCCAACATCCTCGCCAATCCCAGCGTGGGCCTGCTGTTCATCGTTCCGGGCTTTGACGACACCCTGCGGGTGAACGGCGAGGCCAGCCTGACGACGGACCCCGAACTCCTCGAAAGCATGCGGGTCAACGACCGCGTACCCACTGTCGCCATCATCGTCCGGGTCGGCGAAGTGTTCATGCATTGCGCCAAGGCGTTCCGGCGGTCCCACCTGTGGGACCCCGATCACTTCCAGGATCGCACCGAAATGCCCTCGCTCATCAAGATCATCCTGGACGAAACGTCGGTCGCGCCCGCCGAGGACGAAATGCGCAAGATCGATGCCGACCTGGAGGATGCGTACAAGCGGACGCTGTATTAGGGTCGCGGGGGACGAAGGAGGGCCGGAGGAGCCTGGTGCAGACCGGCGGCCCCTCACCGTAGACTTGATGGCGCGATAGTCACTGCGCATCGGCGCTGAGCAGGGAGCGCACCAATGCCGCCTGATTGCGTACGCCGGTCTTGTCAAAAATGCGCTGGAGTTGTGTGCGCAGCGTATTGATGCTGACGGAAAGACGTTCGGCCGCGTCGGCGAGATCGTGGCCATCAACGATCAAGCGGGCAAGCCTGACTTGCGCCGGAGAGAGGCGATAAATCTCCTGCGCCCTCTCAATCCTTTGCTCTACCGCCTCGGCATCCTCGAACGATACCAACACCTTTCCGTCCTCCAGCAAAACCCAGCAATGGAGGGGGACCCCGTTCATGTTTTCGCCGAGCGCCACCGCCCAGGTCTGTTTCGGCGCGACTGCCAGCGGTCTCTGGCTTTGTAGCTCCTGGAATGCCAAGCGTACGGCGTCACGCAGCGTTGCATCGCGCCCGCTATGCCGAGCTTTCAGCCGGCCAGCGGCGACCATGAGGCCCTCATGGCCCCGTATCCGCTCCCGTGCCAGGTGGTTCGTCCATAGGATTCGCGCTTCCCCATCGACCTCGATCAGTGGACAATTCGCCTGCTGGATGGTGCTCTCCATCATCACAAGGCAGGCAATCTTCCAGACACCGTCGACCCGGTGCATGATTTTGAGCAGGCGCTTCAAATCATCACCAGTATCGGTACCTATCTGATCGTAAGTGACCCAGGCCATGTCGGCGGCAACGACAACGTTGACGTTCTCCCAACTAACGCGTTCTTCGAAGGACTGCCTTTCCGGGAAGCGTTCCACGATCTTCTTCAGTCGTGTGGCGACCGCATCCCAGCCTTGGTCCACCCGGATACCCAGTGAAGCAAAGGCTTCCATCCGCCTGGTCTGCGGTGACTGCACCCAGTGGCTCGCCATGGCCTCGAAGTCGCGCTGCAGCCAAGCCTCGGTCTCGCCCCGGATCGCCGCCAGGATCGCGGCCTTGTCGGCTTCGCTTTCGTTCATCCTTCGATCTCCCGTAGCGCCGGGCCTCAGCGTAACACGGCCGACCCATGGTGGCATAAGGCCGGCTTAGATCAGGCTTGTGCCGAGGAATAGGAATACGCCGGCCATCATCGCGATCGCCCCCAGCAGCCCCGGGCGCAAAGGCAGCAAGGCGATCTGCGTGGCGTAGTAACGGTCCTCGGCTCGGGCGTTCATCTGCGCGGATCGAAGCTGGGCGTGACCGTGGATTACGGCAAGACTATTGATATCCATGACATCCTCCGGGCCTGAGCTCCCATCACACAGTGGCACGGAGAGGCCCCCTTGCCTGTCATGCGCGCGGACGACAGCGAACGGGCCAGTTGGGGGATGAAGACGACGACGCCCTTGAGGATGGCGCGACGGCGCGGCGTGGCGCGCAAGGCACCATTCGCCTCGACACAGCCTCGCAGCTTGCGGAGTAGCTATCGGCGCCGATGTTCGGCAGGTGGCGCTGGCACCTCAAAGCAAAAAGGCCCGGATCGCTCCGGGCCTTCGCATCAGTTCTTGTCGGCGTCGCCTTGGGCTTCCTCGCCTTGGGCTTGGCCGGGCGCGGCGGCACCGAAACGAGCTCGAGCTTGAGCTCCCTGTCTTCGCCGACGACGGCCACGGTGACCAACCTAGATGTTCTGGCCGCCCGAGACTTCGATGCGCTGGGCGGTGACCCAGTTGTTATCCGGGCTCAGGAGGCTCGCAACCGCCGGACCGACATCGTCCGGCAGACCGACCCGCCCCAAGGCGATGATACCGGCGAAGGCTTCGTTGTAGGCGGGGGTATCGCGAACGGCGCCACCCAGGAAGTCTGTTGCGATCGCGCCCGGAGCAATCGTGTTGGCGGTGATACCGCGCGCACCAAGCTCCTTGGCCAGGTAGAGCGACAGAATTTCCACGGCGCCCTTGGCCGCTGAATATGCCGAGAAACCAGGATAGCTGACGCGGGTCAGGCCGGTGGAGAAATTGACGATCTTGCCCCCGTCCGCAAGCAGCGGCAACAAAGCCTGCGTGAGGAAGAATACGCCCTTCACGTGGACGTTGAACAACTGGTCGAACTGGGCCTCGCTGGTGTCTGCAAAGGCGGCCATTTCGCCGTGACCGGCATTGTTGACCAAGTGGTCGAAGGATTGGCGCTGCCAGGTTGCATGCAGAAGCGTCCTGACCTGCTCCACGAAAGCCGGAAAGCCTGTCGTAGAACTGGTGTCCAGTTGAAGCGCGGCAGCCTTGCGACCCATGGCCTCGATTTCAGCCACGACGGCCTTGGCGTTATCCGCACCCTGACGATAGGTCAGGATGACGTCGCCGCCGCGGCGGGCGATGCCGAGCGCTGCATTGCGGCCGAGGCCGCGGCTGCCGCCGGTAACGAGGGAAATGGTGGTCATATGCGAGGTCCTTGCTGAAGATGTCGATGAGCAAGGTGCCCGTTTCAGCGCAGCGCATGTTGCCTGATACTCGCCGCTTTTTGCCTATTCGTCCAAGTCGGCTTGCGGACAAATACGGCGACCCGTAGGGTGCAGCATGACCAACGCCCTCCTCGCAGACGCCCTGCGGTTTGCCGAGATTCACGCCGATTCCACCGGCATTGCGCAGACCCAAATACCCGGCCTTTCCGTGGTTCGCGAAACCATGCCGACTGCGCTGCAGTTTGCGATCAACCGGCCCTTGGTGGCGCTCGTGCTGCAAGGCAGCAAACGCGTATCGCAAGGAGCGATGACCTTCGATTTCAGCGCCGGAGAGTCCCTGCTGATTTCTGCGGACGTTCCAACCACCAGCCAGATCACACGGGCAAACCGCGCAGAACCGTACGTCTCGGTTGTCCTTGAGCTGGACATCGCGATCATCACCGACCTGGTCAGCGAAATGGGTACCAGCCCATATGCGGCAGCGACCCCGGTTCGCGTCGATCCGACCGATTGCGAGGTCAATGACGCAGCCCTGCGCCTGTTGCGGTTGCTGCATCGGCCAGAAGCTGTCCCCGTGCTGCAGGCACAATTGCTGCGGGAGCTGCATTTCTGGCTGGTGTCCGGCAGGCATGGCGGTGCCATAAGGGCATTGGGCGTTCCGGATAGCCACGCTGGGCGGGTCAGCCAGGTGGTGAACCTGATGCGCGCCGATTTTGCCAGCACGTTACGCGTCGAGTATCTGGCCGACATGGCCGGGATGAGCGTATCCTCATTCCATGCACACTTTCGGGCGATCACCTCGCTCAGCCCGCTGCAATTTCAGAAGCAACTGAGGTTGATCGAAGCCCGGAGGCTGATGGTTTCCGAAGGGGTGCCGGTCGCCAGCGCCTCCTTTGCGGTCGGATACGAAAGTGTACCCCAATTTACCCGAGAGTACGGTCGCTTCTTCGGCCAGACACCCGCGCGTGATGTGCGGCAAACTCGGCTGAAGGCATAGCTACCACTGCCCGCTTGGAAGCTGGCCTTTGGGGCAACGGCCAGCGGCTGCGCCAAAATGGGGCCGGAAGCCTCCGCCATATACAAAAAGGCCCGGATCGCTCCGGGCCTTTGCATCAGTTCTTATCGGCCGTCGCCTTGGGCTTCTTTGGCTTGGGCAAGGCCTTGGGCTTGGCCGGGCGCGGCGGCACCGCGATCAGCTCCAGCTTGGCCTCGTTGCCTTCGCCGACGACAGCCACGGTGACCGTGCCGCCATTGACCAGCTCGCCGAACAGCACCTGATCGGCCAGCGGCTTCTTGATATATTCCTGGATCACACGACCCAGCGGGCGGGCGCCCATGCGTTCGTCATAGCCGCGCTCCGCCAACCAGTCGGCGGCTTCGGGCAGCAGGTTGATCGTGACGCCGCGCTCGGCCAACTGGCCTTCGAGCTGCAGCACGAACTTTTCGACGACGCGGCGCACGACTTCGCGCGGCAGCGGCGCAAACGAGATGATCGCATCGAGCCGGTTGCGGAATTCCGGCGTGAACAGGCGGTTGATCGCCTCCTCATCATCGCCCTGCTCGCGCTTGCGGCCGAAGCCGATCGGCGACTTCTGCAGGTCCATGGCGCCAACGTTCGACGTCATGATCAGGATGACATTGCGGAAATCCACCGACTTGCCGTTGTGATCGGTCAGCTTGCCGTGATCCATCACCTGCAACAGGATGTTGTAGAGATCGGGATGCGCCTTCTCGATTTCGTCGAGCAGCACCACGCAATGCGGATGCTGGTCCACGCCATCGGTGAGCAGACCGCCCTGGTCGAAGCCGACATAGCCCGGCGGGGCACCGATCAGGCGGCTGACCGTGTGGCGCTCCATATATTCGGACATGTCGAAGCGCAAAAGCTCCACGCCGAGCGTATCGGCGAGTTGCTTGGCCACTTCGGTCTTGCCGACGCCGGTCGGGCCGGTGAACAGGTATGAGCCGATCGGCTTTTCCGGTTCGCGCAGGCCGGCACGCGCCAGCTTGATTGCCGAAGTCAGTGCGGTGATCGCCACATCCTGGCCGAACACCACGGTCTTCAGGCTCTGCTCGAGACCGCTCAGCAGCTCGGCATCGGACTTGGAGACCGACTTTGGCGGGATGCGGGCGATCGTGGCGATCGTCGCCTCGATATCCTCGACATCGATGATCTTCTTGCGCTTGTCCTCGGTCACCAGCATCTGGCTGGCGCCGGTTTCGTCGAGCACGTCGATCGCCTTGTCGGGCAGCTTGCGGTCATTGATATACCGCGCGCTCAGCTCCACCGCCGCCTTGAGGGCATCGTCGGTGAACTTGATCTTGTGGAACTCTTCGTAATAGGGGCGCAGACCCTTGATGATCTCGATGGCATCGGGGATTGACGGCTCGTTGACGTCGATCTTCTGGAAACGACGGACCAGGGCCCGGTCCTTCTCGAAGAACTGGCGATATTCCTTATAGGTCGTCGAGCCGATGCAACGGATCGCGCCGGAAGCCAGAGCCGGCTTCAGCAGATTCGAGGCGTCGAGCGCACCGCCGGAGGTGGCGCCGGCGCCGATCATGGTGTGGATTTCGTCGATGAACAGCACCGAATTCGGCAGCTTTTCGAGCTCCTTCATCACCGCCTTGAGGCGTTCCTCGAAATCGCCGCGATAGCGGGTGCCGGCCAGGAGCGAACCCATGTCCAGCGCATAGATGACCGCTTCCCTGAGCACTTCGGGCACGTCGCCCTCGACGATCTTGCGCGCCAGGCCCTCGGCAATCGCCGTCTTCCCGACGCCGGCATCGCCGACATAGATCGGATTGTTCTTGGACCGGCGGCACAGCACCTGGATGGTGCGGCGCAGTTCGGCATCGCGGCCGATCAGCGGGTCGATCTTGCCGGCGCGCGCCTTCTCGTTGAGGTTGACGCAGAAATCGGCCAGGGCCGAGCTCTTCTTGGCCTCGGCACCGCCTTCGCCATGGTTCTCGCCGTCTTCGGCACCACGCACCTTGCGCTCCTCGCTGGGACCGGACTTGGTGATCCCGTGGCTGATGAAATTGACCGCGTCCAGCCGGCTCATGTCCTGCTGTTCGAGGAAGTAAGCGGCATGGCTTTCGCGCTCGGCAAAGATGGCGACGAGCACGTTGGCGCCGGTCACTTCTTCGCGGCCCGATGACTGGACGTGGATGACGGCGCGCTGGATGACGCGCTGGAAGGCAGCGGTCGGCCGCGCATCCTGGCCCGAGGCCACGATCAGGCTGTCCAGCTCTTCATTGATGAAATCTTCGAGGTCGCTCTTGAGCGCGTCGATATCGACATCGCAGCCGGTGAGCACGGCGATCGTCTCGCGGTCGTCGGTCAGGGCCAGCAGCAGGTGCTCGAGCGTAGCGAACTCGTGGTTGCGCTCACGCGCCAGGTTCATCGCCTGATGCAGAGCCTTTTCAAGTCCGCGGGAAAATGAGGGCATATGATGTTCCTATTGCTTTTCCATCACGCATTGCAGCGGATGCTGGTTCTTGCGTGCCGTATCCATGACGCGGGTCACCTTGGTTTCGGCGACTTCGTATGGATATACGCCGCACTCACCCACCCCCTTCTGGTGTACGTGCAGCATGATCTGCATGGCGTCTTCACGCGATTTGTTGAAGACATCCTGCAAGACCAGAACGACGAATTCCATCGGCGTGTAGTCGTCGTTGAGGAGCAGCACCCGATAGAGATTCGGGCGCTTGGTCTTGGGACGGGTCTTGGTGATCGTCCCGGTTTCGGTGCCGCCTTTACCGTCCCCACCCTTGCCCGGATCGTCCTCCTTTGGCCCCGCATAGGCGGGCACAGGCACCAGTCGCAGGGCGGCTGGGGCCTCATCGGTCAAAGCGAGGAGGTCATTGGCATACATGGGAGACATCTGTCGTAGAGGAAAACGAAGCAGCATGGTGAGGACCATTATGTAGGCAAAAGATCGCCCGTGTTAAGGGGCAAGATGTCCCGAATTCGTGATGGCTGTCATTGATGGCCGCGGTGCAGGGCGTCGCCCCTCACTCATCCGTGACCATCCTTCCACACCCTCGCCAAATTCGCTCGCATTTTACGGAATGGTAACGGCGCTGACCTATCCTCATGGGGATAGTGGATCATTCGGACGCGTGGGGCTCACCCGGATCATCCAGCCAGTTGTGTTGCGTACGGGCGCAGAAGTGCCCGAGAGTAAAGTTGGAGTACCGGGTGGCTTCCCAGGCGAAAACCCCATGGCGCGTCGTGTTTATTCGCGCCTTTGCCGCAGTTCTAGTCGCCCTCGCGGTCAGCGCCCATACGGCGGCGCCTGCTCAGGCCATCGAAAATCTCCGCAGATATGCCGGCATCGTGGTCGACGCCAAGTCGGGCCAGGTGCTCTATGAGGAAGCTGCCGACAGCAAGCGCTACCCCGCTTCGGTCGCCAAGGTGATGACGCTCTATGTGCTGTTTCAGGAGCTGAACGCCGGCAATCTCAAGCTTTCGACCAAGATGACCGTGTCGCGCCACGCGGCCGCCGCCGTGCCGACCAAGCTCGGCCTGCGCGCCGGCGCCGAGATCACCGTGGAAGACGCCATCAAGTCGCTGGTGACCCTGTCGGCCAATGACATGGCCCGCGTCATCGCCGAGCACATTTCCGGCTCTGAAGAGAAATTCGCCGAGCGCATGACCCACGACCACGGCGAGGCGACCAAGGAACTGGCCGGGCTGGCAAGCGCGAAAGGCGTCACCCTGCCGGCCGCTCCCGGGCCGAGCGAGAAGAAGGTGGCCAAG
>CBFGMY010000172.1:0-8889 GCA_965650055.1 uncultured Devosia sp. | reverse complement strand
GGTGATCTTGTCGAGCCCGGCAAAGGTCGCCACCGGATTGGCGATGGGCTGCGCCGTGGCACCGCCAGCCAAGCCAAAAAACGCCAGCCCCAGCAGCGGAACCAGCGTCTTGGCGAATGTCGGGAAGGTTGAGACGCTCGGGCGCAAGGCGCCGTGGCCCCTATTCAGGCGACCAGGCGTCGTAGTCGCCGGTGACGCGCGGGCGCTCGCCCTTGTTGAGCAGGCTGCCGTCGGGCCGGTAGGCCGCGGCGGTACCCGTCAGGTTGGGCTGGTGCGGCTTTTCCCAGGCGCGGGGGACATAGTTGCTCTTGGATGGCACGACGTCGGTGCGATAGTGCATCCAGCCATACCAGCCGGGCGGAATAGCGGAGGCGTCGGCAGGGCCGGCATAGGTCACATAGCGCCGGTCGGCCTTGCGATCCTGGTAGTATTTGTTGCCGAACTCGTCGCTGCCGACATAGTTGCCGAAGCGGCGGATCCACAGCCGCGTACCCCACGTATTGCCGCTCCACCAGGAGAAGATTTCAGTGAGGAAGCTCTTGATACCGGGTTTGGCCAATTGTCGATTCCGCCGTCGAATATGCGAGTTGAGGCGGGTTTATCATGGTGCACCGTGGCAGCCTAGCCCTCGTGCGGCTGTGTGATCGGGAAATCGTGGGCGGGTGGGACCGCGAGAAGCCGACAGTCCCCTTTCCCTGGGCTGGGCTCCTCACCCCAGGCGCTGGTTTCGCCGCATCAGGATGATGAAAAATATGCCGCCTGTCAGACCCGTGACGACGCCGAGGGGAATGTCCTGCGGGGGTATGACGACGCGCGCGGCAATATCGGCCACCACCAGGAAGATCGCGCCGACGAGTGCCGATAGCGGCAGCACGCGCCGGTAGTCCCCACCGACCACCATCCGCACCAAGTGTGGAACCATCAGGCCCACGAAGGAAATGATGCCGGCAAACGCCACGGCCGCGCCGGTGAGCAATGCACAGGCAATGAATACGGCCATGCGGAAGCGCTCGGCCGGGATGCCCAGCGTCGTCGCAGACTCGTCTCCCAGGGTCATTGCATTGAGATTGCGGGAATTGGCCATGAGGTAGGCGCCGCAGCCAACGAGGGCAAACAGCGGATAGGGCAGCTGCGCCCATTGCGAGAGACCCAGTCCACCCAGCATCCAGAAGATAACCGTATGGGCGGCGCGGGGATCGCCCAGAAAAATGCCGAGACTTCCAAGCGAGGTGACCACGAAGGAGATGGCCACGCCCGTCAGCACCAGCCGTCCGGCATTGGTCGCATTGGACAAGTTGGCTACGCCGACCACTATGGCGGTCGTGGCGAGCGCCCCGCCAAAGGCAAAGAGCGGCACGGTAATCAGGCCGAGAAACATGCCGGTATGCAGCAGCACGATGATCGCGCCGAGCGCGGCACCCGAAGAAATACCCAGCAGGTGTGGGTCGGCGAGCTGATTGCGCGTCACCGACTGGAGTGCGGCGCCAACCAGGGCCAGGCTCGCGCCGACAGTGGCCCCGAGGATGACGCGCGGCAGGCGCACCGCCCAGATGATGTTGTCCCACCCCGACGACCAGGTGACCTCCACGCTGCCCGGTGCCAGGTGGCTGGCGATGACGCGCCAGACCACGTCGAGCGGGACGCCGACGGCGCCGAGTGCCACCCCGACCATCATCACTGTTACCAGCAGGATGATCAGGGCGACGGCGACGAGCGGCAGGTTGTGCAGGATAGCGTGGCGCGGGCCGGCGACGAGGTGCTTGTGGCTCATGGGGTGGTATGGTTGGCCGGTTGGGCCGACCCCTCGCCTATTGGGGATGGAAGGCCGCGGCAAGCCGCTTGATGGCTGCGATGTTGCGCGGCCCGGGCGTCGCCTCGACATAGTCGAGCACCACGAAGCGGTCATCCCGCACCGCGGGAATGTCCTTGAAGGCCGGATTGTCTTTCATGAAGGCGATCTTCTGCTCGGCGGTGACATCGCCGTAGTTGACGATCACCACGACGTCCGGATTGCGCTCGATCACGGCTTCCCAGCCGACCTCGACCCAGCTCGATACCACGTCGTCCATGATATTGGTGCCGCCAGCGGCCTCGATCAGCGCCGTCGGAATGGCATAGCGACCGGCGGTAAACGGCTTGTCCTCGCCAGAATCATAGACGAACACCTTGATGGGCGTTTCGCTGGTCGGCAGGCTTGCGGTGAAATCGGCCAGGTCCTGCCTATAGAAGGCAACCAGGGCCTCGGCCCGGGGCTCGACGCCGAAGATCGTTCCCAGATTGATGAGGTCCACATACATGTCCTCCATGGAGGACTTGGGCTTGTCCATAACATGGATGCAGCTCTCGGTCAGCTCATAGGTCTTGATATCGAACTCGGCCAGAGTATCGGGCGTGACCTCGCCCCCCACCTTCATGCCGTAGTTCCAGCCGGCAAAATAGAAGTCGGCATCGGCGCCGAGCAACACCTCCCTTGTGGGATAGTCGGGCGACAGTTCAGGAAGCTGCGCGACATTGGCACGCAGGGTTTCGTCGAGCGTCTTCCACTCGGACACGCCCGTATAGCCGACCATGCGGTCGGCAAGGCCGAGTGCCAGCATCATTTCGGTCAGGTTGACGTCGTTTGAGACGGCCCGCGCCGGCGCGGCGTCGAAGGTCACGTCGCGGTTACAGCTGTGTACGGTGACCGGGTAGGCCAGTGCAGCAGCGCAGGTTGCCGCCATCAGGACAGGCACGAGCATGGTGGTGGTAAGGCGCAAGGCGAACTCCTCAGGTGTTGTCTTGGTTGAGATGGAAGGAAAGACGGGGACGGCCGGTGCCGGGATGGGTGTCGATGGCGGTTTCGACTGCAAAGGTCCGGCGGATGGCGTCTGGCGTCAGCACATCGAGCGGCGCACCGTGCCGGACCTGCCGGCCACCATCGAGCACCAGCACGCGGTCGGCATGGGCCGAGGCCAAAGCGAGATCGTGCAATGACACGATCACCGTCGCATCCAGCCGGGACAGCAGCTCAAGCACTTCGAGCTGGTGGCGAATATCGAGATGGTTCGTCGGCTCGTCGAGGATAAGCAGATCGGGCTGCTGCAGCAGGGCGCGGGCGATCATCACGCGCTGCTTCTCGCCGCCCGACAGCGTGCCGAAATCGCGCGCGGCCAGGCCTGTGAGCCCCATCAGGGCCAGCGTCACGCCGACCTCGGTCGTGTCGGGTTTGCCGAAGCGACCGATATGCGGCGTCAATCCGAGCTCGACGATCTCGGCCACCGTCAGGCCAAAATCGGAGGCCGGCTCCTGCAATACGGTTGCGACCCGACGGGCACAGTCACGCGGGCGGAGCGACCAGATATCGGCGCCATCAAGCGTTACCGCGCCCGCCGTCGGGCGATGATAGCGGTAGAGGCAGCGCAGCAGGGAGGACTTGCCGGCGCCATTGGGCCCGACGACCGCCAACATTTCGCCTGGCGCGACGGCAAACGAGATGTCGCGCAACAGGCCGGCAATGCCCGGCGGCCCCCAGCACAGGCCATCGACGCGCAGGGCAGCCGGACGTCCGGCATAGCCAAAATCATCGGCGTGCAGCAGGTGATCAATGCGACGGGCGTGGTCCATCTGCGCGCTCCAAAGCAAGGAGGGCGGCGAGCGGAATCAAACCAACAGCAATATGTTCAAGCGCCATCGTCGTTCCCCACGGCACACCCCGGCCGGGTTAAAGGATCGTCGACGGCAGGTCTCCTGGCTCACGGGTCTATGCGCTTGCGGACCTTCCCGACCTCACGGTCAGTGGATATTCCGGAAGAACTAACCGCTTACAGTTGCGGGGGCAGCCACGGCATTGCGTCCTGTTGGATACGTCGCACCGTGTTCCCTTTTAATCCCCGTTGGCTGGTGGCCGCCGAGGAACCTACGACAGGCTGATAGGGCATGCGGCCCGACGCTTTGTCAACGCCCCGATTGGAGTGTCAGCGGACCAGGGAGCGGCGGGTGGAAGAGGGCAGACGGCTCTGATCCGTCAGCCTAATTCGACCGCCGCCAGGAATGATGCGGCTTCCGACCGGCTCGACAACCTGTCTCCACCGCTGGGCAGGAAGATCTGGTGCCAGGCAATCTCGACCACGAAACTCCTGACTTTCACCACCTGCTCAACTAAACAGCACTCGCAATTTCGCCTTCGACAACGCGGCTCGGACCTTTCGCTATGCAATCGACGTCTCTCGCCATGGTCCGTCCCGCGTTGCCTGACGTTGATGCATGCCTCGCTGCCGTGCGCGATATGGCCAGGAGTGAAGGCGTCACCCTCACCCCGCTGCCAATGGTGTGGGCAGTCAAGTTCAGCCAGTCGACGCCCTACTATCGAGGACGGAACTCCGGCATGTCCCTGGCAGTCGCCGCCTCCGGCAGAAAGGAGGTCTCAGTTGGAAAACTCGTTCTGGTCAACGACGCGAGCCGTTTCCTGGTCCTGCACGGGCAACGGCCTTATAATGCCGTGGTACAAGGGTCCGAGGAGGAACCCTACATCGCGCTCAAACTGCAGTTGCCGTCAGAGCTGATCGCAAAGACGCTGATTGAACTGGCCGAAACCGAATATTCGCCGCCAAATCCCGGCGCGGTCCCGCCTGCATTCGGCGACTTGCTGACCCCGGACCTGGCCGCCCCGCTGCTGCGCTTGATCCGGGCGCTCGACGACCCCGCCGATTGCCAGATGTTGGCGCCAGCGTGTCTGCGTGAGATTTGCTACAGACTACTCCGCTCCGATGCTGCCGGCATCTTCCGCACATTCGTCACGAGCGAGGACGTGAAACTTGTTCGAGCCATGCGCTTCATCGACGCCGGCGCGAGCTCGCCTTTGACGGTTGCCGAAATCGCTGCGGAAGTGGCGATGAGCCCGTCGCATTTTGCGCATCGATTTCGCGCCTGCTTCGGCGTGTCGCCGATGCGATACCGGGCACAGGTTCGTCTCGAACAGGCACGCCTTTTGCTGCTGGGCACGGCTGCTACGGTTTCTCGGGCGGCCGGGGAAGTCGGATATGCCAGCGAGGCTCATTTCTCCCGGGATTTCAAAGAGCTCTTTGGCGTTTCTCCGCGTGCCTATGTCCAAAATATGCAGGCATTTATTGGCGGTGGCGAAGGCTAGGCCAACAGCACAATCGCAGGATCGGGGATATCTTCAGCAGGAAGCGGTCTGTGCGCGACTGCGCCCCGACCGTAATGGGTTTGCCGTGTTCAATCCTGAGGACCGGTGCGCAAATGCCAGTCAATGTCGTCGTTCAATTCCAAGCTCTGGCCGAAAAACTACCTGCCTTTCAAACGATCATGGAGACAGTCAGGGTCGAGCTTCCAAAAACACCCGGCTGCCAGGCTGTCTCTGTCATGCAGGATGCCGACAATCCCTGCCGGTTCACCCTCGTCGAGACCTGGGAAAGCCAGGGCAGGCACAAGGCTCATATCGAGAGCCTGGTCGCCGATGGAACATGGGCTCACATTGCCAGCCACCTCGCCGCACAGCCCAGCTCGGGCTACTTCCACCCCCTCTAGTCCGAATTTGCCAGAATACTTGCCATACAGCTCACCGCATCGGGCGCGGTCGTGGTTCGCGGGCAAGCCTGCGGGCCCCCCGCGTCACGATGCCTGCAAAGTGGTTTACGCCTGTCGGCTCTTTAGTAGGCAGTGAGCCGATCCCCGTTGGCATCTGCATCCCGTCTCCTCGCAGCTAACTGGTTCCCATGATAGGGGGCGGAGGCAGATATACCGCAACACGCGCGCCCTACACCCGCAACCCCGCCATGACAGCCGAGATCACCCGGTCCTTCTGCGCGTCCGTCGCCCCCGCCAGGCCCTGGATATGCAGCCCCTGGTCCAGCGTCTGCAGCATCTTGCCCAGGCCCGAGACGTTGCTGCCGGCAGCAATCTGCCCGCGCGCCAGCGCGTTGGCGAGGTTGCCGGCATAGAGCGCCTCGATTTCCTCGCCCGCCGCCAGCGCCTTGCCATAGGCGCCTTCGGGCACCGTGTCGCGTTGGGTCAGCGTATTGATCATGAAGCAGCCATAGTATTCGCTGCCATATTGCAGCGCTCGCAGCACGGCCTCGATGTTTTCGAGGCCCAGCGGCTGCCGGGTGAGGATGTCTCGGTACTGCCCTAGCAGATAACCGAGAAACCGCTCCAACGCCGCCTCGTAAAGCCCGGCCTTGCCGCCGAATTCCTTGTAGAGGCTGAAGCGGTTGAGGCCGGTATGCTCCACCAATGCCGCAAGATGGGCGCCCTCGTAGCCGAGCCGCCAGAACAGCTGCATGGCTTTGTCGAGCACCGTGCCGCGATCATAGCTTCTTGGACGCGCCACCTATAACAGACCGATCATTCTGAAATTCATTGACCACCCGTCTCGCCAAGGTTATTCACCTATCGTTCTGAAACAGGAAGCGCCCGATGTCCACTGCTTTCGCTGACAGACCTGCTCTGCCTGCCCGGCTGGCGACGCTGCTGGGCCAGGATCGCCATGAGATCACGCTGGGACGCTCCGACGCCCTGGTCTGGCATTTCACCGGTACGGATAAGGGCGAAGCGCTGTTCCTCAAGGCCGAGGCAAGTCATCCGCTGAGCGAACTGCCCGGCGAGGCGCAGCGCCTGCAATGGCTCGCCGGCACCGGCATCGCCGCACCAGGCCTGCGGGCGAGTTTTGCGGAGCATGGCTTCGATTGGCTGCTGATGACCGCCCTGCCCGGCACTGACCTGAGCCAGTTGGCCGACCGCCCGGAGGTATTGCGTAACGCGCTGGCTACGGGTCTGCGTGCCCTGCATTCGCTCGACCCTGCCACCTGCCCCTTCGATCATCGGCTGGATGCGAAGCTGGCGAGCGGCGCAGCCAATGTCGCGGCCGGGCGCGTCGACGAAGCCGACTTTGACGAGTCGCGTGATGGCTGGACGGCGAAGCAGGTGCTGGCCTGGCTGCTGGACAACCGCCCCGATAGCGAGGACCTCGTCGTCGCCCATGGCGATGCCAGCCTTCCCAATATCATGGCGCAGGACGGTGCCTTTTCGGGCATCATCGATTGTGGCCGCCTGGGCGTTGCCGATCGGTGGCAGGATGTTGCCCTCGCCTGCCGCAGCATCATTTACAATTGTGGCCAGCAGCATGTGGCCCCCTTCCTGGCCGCCTACGGCGCGGAGTGGGATGAGGAGCGCTACCGGTACTATTGCACCCTCGACGAGCTGTTCTGATGGGCAGCCTGCGCCGCTTTCTCGGCCTCTACTACGCCTATGTCTTCCTGTTCGATTTCATGCTGGCCTATGCCGTCTATACAGCGCTGTTCGCGCTGGAAGGCATTTCGGTCGCCGAGATTGGCATCTTGCTGGCCTTCTGGTCGGCCACGGCCATCGTTCTCGAAATGCCGACAGGCGCGCTGTCCGACCATTTCGACCGCCGGGCGCTCCTGGTGGCGGCGCCGCTGCTCAAGGCGCTGACCTTTGTTTGCTGGGGCATCGCCGGCGGCAATTTCTGGCTCTATGGCCTGGGTTTCCTGTTCTGGAGCGCCGGCCAGGCGCTGCAATCGGGCACCCGCGAGTCCCTGCTCTATGAGCGGCTGACCGAAGCGGGCCTTAGCGACGATTTCGACAAGGTGCTGGGCCGCGACAATGCCGCCGAAGGCATCGGCATCGGCGCCGGCGCGCTGGTGGGTGGCTTCGTCGCCCAGTTCGACCTCGATTGGGCGATCTGGTTGTCAATTCCGCCGCTGCTGCTCGGCGCCATCCTCGCCCTCGGACTGCGCGATGTCAGGCAAGCCCGTGTAGCCGCGCCCGGCGAGACGCCGGCCACCTATTTTTCCCATTTCGTCGACGCCGTCGGCGAGTTCCGCCGTCACGCCGACCTTCGTTTCGTCACCGTCTACATGGCCGTAGGCTTGATCGCGTTCGAGCTGCTCGAGGAGTTCGACCAACTCTACTATCTCGCCGTGGCCGTGCCGGTCTGGCTGTGGGGCGTGCTGGCGGGGGCGGTCGAGCTCGTCTATGCCTATGCCAGCATTGCGGCGCATCGCCTTGCCGGCCGCCGCTGGCTGGCCTGGGCCCTGCCCCTGCTCGGCGGCGCGCTGCTGGTGATTGCCGCGCTGGGCAACAATCCCTGGTATGTGCTGGCGCTGGAACTGGCCTATGTGGCCATCGCGCCGGTTGCCGTGCTGGCCGAAGCCCGCTTTCACCGCATCATGGACGGACGCAGCCGGGCCACCACGACATCGGCCCTGGTCATGGCCGAGAATGTTGCCGGGATCGGCGCGACCCTGCTGTTCGGATTTCTGGCCGACTGGCTGGGCATTTTGCCTGCCTATGGCTGGGCGGGCCTTGCCATGATCCCGGTGGCGCTCTGGGTCATCTGGGGCCATAGGCGCGGTATGGCGGCCATCGACTGAGCACTATCCCTGGTGGTCAAACCAACATTGCCACGATTGTGCCAAAATATCTGCGCTTGACAGCTTTCCGGCCCGCCGATTCTGCCTTCGCCCAGCATGGTAAAGCCGTGGTTAACACCCATCGCAAAGCGGCGATCATCAAGGATTCCCGTAGCTTTAGCGGGGAGTCTTCGGCCTGGCTTTCGCCTTTTTCCGTCGCTCCGGGAAAGCCTCAAATCGACCGGCCAAGCCCTCTATTTTCCTTGTAGTTTGTCCCCGTAATCCACATATTACCCCTACTAGTGGTTGTCGTGATGACCACCCCGACCACTAGACCTTGTGATTTGTGACGTTGACGCGGCGGCTGAATCGGAAGAGTGTTTTCGACGGTCCGGTACATCAGTTTGTAGCGGGCAAGCCCCGGGTGGAGCGCTGGCACAAGACCGGCGCCGGACCCAGGCGACAGGCAAGTTTCTCGAGCCCGCATCCCGGGCTCGGTTGGTGAGCGTCAACACAGATT
>CBFGMY010000171.1:0-9032 GCA_965650055.1 uncultured Devosia sp. | reverse complement strand
ACATCCTGCGCGCCAAGGGCATCATCGATGTCCAGGGCGAGGAAAAGCGCCTGGTGTTCCAGGCCGTGCACATGATCCTCGAGGGCGACCTGCAACGCCCCTGGAAGGACGGCGAGCACCGCTACAGCCGCATGGTCTTCATCGGCCGCAACCTCGATGAAGCCGCCCTGCGCGCCGGCTTCGAGGCCTGCGCGGCTTAAGCGGCCTGTTCTCCCTCCCCCTCAGTGGGGAGGGTGGATCGGCCGCAGGCCGAGACGGGTGGGGGCCTTTGCAACCCACCGCCGGCGCTGTCCCCCCACCCGCGCCCCTACGCGGGCCCCCCACCCCAACAAGGGGGGGGCGGGGGCCCGCCCGTGGGGGGGGGCGGGGGGAGCCGCATACGCGGTGCGTTGGATAATCACCAACATCTACGCGCGTTGCTCCCCTCTCCACCACGCTTCGCGTGGTCCCCCTCTCCCGTAAACGGGAGAGGATTTCACGCCCCGCCTTCTGAGCCCGATGAGCACTCCGCCACAATCCTTGCCCCATTCCCGCCGCCAACATTGCCAAAGCTTAATGTTGGCGCAACTTCGCAGAAAGGCGGCGCATTCCATATCTAGCCCCACAAGCTGTTGAGGGCTTGCCGAAGGAGAATGACTTACATGCGCTCGACCATTCTGAAGCGTACCAGCCGCTGGCTCGGGGCCTCTGCCCTGGCGCTGCTGGTCGGTATCGGCGGTGTCTCCACCGCTTTCGTGATGACCGGTCAGGCTGCGACTGCTCAGGTGCAGAACGCGGCCCAGATCATGGTTCCCCAGGCGGCGCAGCCGCAGGCTGGCTTTGCCGATCTCGTCGAGGCCGTCAAACCGGCCGTGGTCTCCATCCTGGTGGAAGCCGAAGAGAGCCCGCGCACCATGCAGCGCCGCGGCGGCGATTTCGATTTCAACTTCCCCGATCTCCCCGAAGGCCATCCCTTCCGCGATTTCTTCGACCAGTTCGGTGACCAGTTCGGCGGTCCCAATGGTGGTGGCGAACCCACTCCGCGCCACTTCATGGCAGCCGGCTCGGGCTTTGTGATTTCGGCTGACGGCTATGTCGTCACCAACAATCACGTCGTCCAGGACGCGACCAAGGTTACCGTCGTGTTCGATGATGGCACCGAGCAGGTCGCCAAGATCGTCGGCACCGACGAGCGCACCGATCTGGCCGTGCTCAAGATCGAGGGCACCGACCTGCCATTCGTCAATTTCGAGACCGAAGCCAGCCGCGTTGGTGACTGGGTGGTTGCCGTGGGTAACCCGTTCGGCCTGGGCGGCACCGTGACCGTCGGCGTCATCTCCGGTTCCGGCCGCAATATCGGCGGTTCGAACTATGGCGATTTCCTGCAGATCGACGCCGCGGTGAATACCGGCAATTCGGGTGGCCCGGCCTTCAACACCAAGGGTGAAGTGGTCGGCGTCAACACCGCCATCTATTCGCCCAATGGCGGCAATGTCGGCATCGCCTTCGCGATCCCGGCCGCAACCGTCAAGGGCATTGTTGGCCAGCTGATCGAAGACGGCACCGTGACCCGCGGCTATCTGGGCGTCGGCATCCAGGACGTGAACCGTGACATCGCCGATGGCGTGGGTCTTGCCAATGCCAAGGGTGCCATTGTCAGCAACGTGGCCGAAGACGGTCCTGCCGGTCCGGCCGGCGTCAAGTCGGGCGACATCATCACCGCCGTGGATGGCGATGCGATCGACGACGCGCTCGATCTCAGCCGCACCATTGCCGGCAAGTCGCCTGACTCCAGCGTGGAACTGACCATCTGGCGCGACGGTGCCGAGACCAAGGTTTCGGTGAAGCTGGGTACGCTCAACGAAGCGCAGGTTGCCCAGGCTGGTGAAGAGCAGCCTCCGGTCCCGCCGGCTCCGCTGCCGGCCGAGACCAGTGTCGGCTTGAGCCTGGTGCCCAATGCCGATGGCGCCGGTGGCCTGCTGGTCCAGGAGGTCGAGCCTGACTCGGCTGCTGCCCAGAAGGGTCTTGCCGTCGGCGATGCGATCCTCGAGGTCAACAACACGCCGGTGAATACGCTCGAAGAGTTCGAGGCTGCGCTTGACGCCGTCAAGGGCCAGGGCCGCAATACCGCCCTGATCAAGGCCAGCCGCGACGGCAATGACCGCTTCATCGGCCTGCCGCTGAGCAAGTAACATGAGTACGGCCCCGGGTTGTTGCCCGGGGCCGATTTTCCAGCAAAGCCTTGGGGGCTCCGGTGAAGATTCTGCTGATTGAAGATGACCGCGAGGCCGCCAGCTACCTGATCCAGGCCCTCGACGAAGCCGGCCACATCACCCACCATGCTGCCGACGGCGAAACGGGTTACGCCATGGCCTCGGGCATGGACTATGATGTCCTCATCATCGACCGCATGCTGCCGCGCCGCGATGGTCTCAGCATCGTCGAGTCGCTGCGTGCCGAGGACGACAAGACGCCGGTGCTCATTCTCTCCGCGCTGGGCGAAGTCGACGACCGCGTGACCGGCCTCCGCGCCGGCGGCGATGATTATCTCACCAAGCCCTATGCCTTCACCGAGCTGCTCGCCCGTGTCGAAGTGCTGGCGCGTCGTTCCAGCCCTTCCGAGGCTGCCACCAGCTACGAAGTGGGTGGCCTCAGCCTCGATCGGTTGTCCCGCAAGGTCGAGCGCGAGGGCGAGACCGTGCTGCTGCAGCCGCGCGAATTCCGCCTGCTCGAATATCTGATGAAGAATGCCGGCAAGGTGGTGACCCGCACCATGCTGCTCGAAAATGTCTGGGACTATCATTTCGACCCGCAGACCAACGTCATCGACGTCCACATGTCGCGGCTGCGCTCCAAGATCGACAAGGGCCACGCCACGCCGCTCCTGCACACCGTGCGCGGCGCCGGCTACATGATCCGCGAGTAGACCTTGAGCCGCCTCATCCAACTCTGGCGCACCTCGACGGTCAGGCTGACGGCGACGTTCATCCTGATCTTCGTCATTTTCTCGATTCTGTTGCTGGCCTTTATCGGTTGGCAATCCAGCGTGCAGATCCAGCGCCAGCAGGCCAATGACATCGATCGCGAAGTGCGCGTGCTGCAACGCATCGACTCGGTGCAGGGCATTCGCGCTCTGGCCTTTGCCGTGGAGCGGATTTCGCGCACCCCGGGACCGGGCGTCTATTATCTGGGCGACACGTCGGGTCAGTACCTGCTGGGAAATGTGACTGACGTTCCCGCCAATGTGCTGATCGAGCCGGGCATTTATAGCTTCGATTACGAACGTGCCGACCCGCTGGCCGATCCCGCGCCGGAAGGGCCCGAGGCCGACCTCGCGCCGCCGCCCCGGCAAGGCTTTGCCGTCGTCCGGTCGGTGGAGCTCAGCAATGGCATGCGGCTGGTTGTCGGGCGCGACGTGGTGGAGCGGCGCGGCTTTTCCGCCATTATCGTGCAGAGCTTCATGTTCGGTGTGCTGGGCATCATCCTGTTTTCGGTGATTGCCGGCGGCGTGACGGCCCGTCGCGTCCTCAAGCGCATCGATACGATCCGCGACACCTCCACCAAGATCATGTCGGGCAACCTCAGCGAACGAGTGCCCATCACCAAGCGCAATGACGAGTTCGATGGGCTGGCCACCAACCTCAACGCCATGCTCGATCGCATCGAACAGCTCCTTCAGGGCCTCAAGGAAGTGACCGACAATGTCGCCCATGACCTCAAGACGCCGCTCACCCGGCTGCGCAACCAGGCCGAATCCGCCCTGCGCGATGGGGCGAGCGAGGAGAGTCGGCAGCGGGCGCTGGAGACCACCATTGCCGAGAGCGATCGCCTGATCCAGACCTTCAATGCCCTGCTGATGATCGCCCGCGCCGAGGCTGGAGCCCCCTCGGGCGCATTGGCCGATGTCGATGTCAGCGCGGTCGTGGCCGATGTCGCCGAGCTCTATGGGCCGGTGGCGGAGGATGAAGGCATCGTGGTCGAAACCGCCATTGCCGAAGGCGTTCACCTGCGCGGCAATCGCGAACTGATTGGCCAGGCCATGGTCAATCTGCTGGAAAACGCGGTCAAATATGCCAAGCCCGAAGGCGAAGGGCAGGGACGTATCACCGTAGGCTTGCGCCAGGCAGGCGGGCGCGTGCTGATCGAAGTCGCCGACAATGGCCCCGGCATTCCCGAGCCGGATCGCAAGCGGGTGCTCGAACGCTTCGTCCGCCTGGAAAAGAGCCGCTCGGAAACCGGATCGGGCCTGGGCCTGTCGTTGGTGGACGCGGTGACCCGGCTGCATGGCGGCGAATTCCGCATCGAAGACAATGCGCCGGGGGTGCGGGCGGTGATCGATCTGCCGGGTTAGCGGCGAAGGCGAGTTCTTCACTGGGGTACCCCCTTCCAACCTCCCCCTGATAGGGGGAGGAGCCGCTTGGTGGGTGTGGCAACATCTTGGCAAGCCCCGATGAGATTCCTCCCCCTTTTCAGGGGGAGGTTAGGAGGGGGTACTCTTCCTGCCAGGAACTGCACCGAACCTTGCCCCACCCCACCCATCACGCTATCCCTCGCTGATGGCCATCAAGCTCAACGCCCTGCCGCCTCTTGCCACGCCCCGCTTCGACGCGTGGCTGGCCGACCTGCCGCTGGACCAGCAGGCCGCTTTGCGCGGCACGGCCGCTACGCTGGGGCCGCTGCTGGAATTGGCGCCCTACCTGCTGGGGCTTGCCCAGCAGAATGCGGACTGGCTGGTCGCCACCCTGGCCGACAGCGCCGATGGCGCCTTTGCCGACATCATCGACATCGTTGAAACCCTGGGTCGCACTGCCTCAAGCGAGGAGGCGCTGGCGCCGGTGCTGCGCATCGCCAAGGGGCGCACGGCGCTGCTGGCGGCTCTGGCCGAGACCGGCGGCGCCTGGACCACGGCGCAGTCGACCGCTGCGCTGTCGGACCTTGCCGATGCGGCTCTCGACGCGTCGCTCAACCTGTTGATGCGCCAGGCGGCCGAGAAGGGCCAGCTGACCATTCCTGCCGCTGAGGCCACCGCAGCCAATTCGGGGCTCGCCATCTTCGCGCTCGGCAAGCATGGCGGGCAGGAACTCAACTACTCCTCCGACATCGACATCGTCGCCTTCTACGACCTCGAAAAAGGCGTGCTGGCCGATCCATCCGAGGCGACCAGGTTCTATTCCCGTATGGTGCAGAAGCTGGTCGGCTTGATGGAGGATCGGCAGGCGCATGGCTATGTGTTCCGCACCGACCTCCGCCTGCGCCCGGACCCCGGCTCGACCCCGGTCGCCATCTCTTTCGATGCCGCGCTGGCCTATTATGAAAGCCGCGGCCAGAACTGGGAACGTGCCGCCTGGATCAAGGCCCGCGCCTGCGCCGGCGACCGCCAGGTGGGCGAGGCCTTCCTGCGGGCGCTGGCGCCCTATGTCTGGCGCAAGCATCTCGACTTCGCCACCATCGCCGATATCCAGGCGATGAAGCGGCAGATCAACATTTCCAAGAATGTCGGCGACATCAGGGTCGAGGGCCACAACGTCAAGCTCGGCCGTGGCGGCATCCGCGAGATCGAGTTCTTCACCCAGACCCAGCAACTGATTGCGGGAGGCCGCGACAAGAGCCTGCGCGTCAAGCCGACCGCCCATGCCCTGGCTGCGCTGGCCGATGCCAACTGGATCACCCCCAAGGCGGCCACTGAGCTGACCCAGACCTATTGGTACCTCCGCGCCGTCGAAAACCGGCTGCAAATGCTGCGCGATGAGCAGACCCATGTGATGCCGGCGTCAGCGGAGGAGGTGGCGGTTATCGGGCGCCTGGTGGGTGAGCCTGACCTGCGCGCTTTCGAGGCAAGCTACCGGGCCGCGCTGGAACGCGTGGTGGGCTATTATTCCGAGCTGTTCACCGAGGGCGAAAGCCTTGGCAGCGGCGAGGGCAACCTGGTCTTCACCGGCAGCGATGACGATCCGGGCACCGTGGAAACCTTGGCGACGATGGGTTTTGCAGACCCGTCCAAGGCCATCGAAACCGTGCGCAAGTGGCACTATGGCAGCTATCCCGCCACCCGGGCGGCTGCGGCTCGCGCTCATCTCACCGAGCTGTTGCCGGCTTTGCTGACCACACTGAGCGGCGCCGGCAATGCTGATGAAGCCCTGGCCAAGTTTGATAGCTTCCTGTCGCGTCTGCCCACCGGCGTGCAGCTTTTCGCCCTGCTGCGCAGCCATGCCAACCTGCGCACGCTGTTGGTGCAGCTCATGGCCTCGGCGCCGCGTATGTCGGAGGCGGTGATCCACCGTGCCCATGTCATGGATGGGCTGATCGATCCAGCCTTTGCCAATGACGTGACCCATCGCGACGTACTCATCGCCAAGGTCGATGCCTTCCTCGCCGAATCGCGGTCGTATGAGGAGATCATCGACCGCGCCCGCATCATCGGGCAGGAGCAGAAGTTCCTGATTGCCGCCGGGCTGCTCTCTGGCACGGTCAGCGCCACCGGGGCAGGGGAGCAGTTCACCGCCCTGGCCGAGACGCTGGTAACCCGCCTGTTCGGTAGCGTCAGGGCCGAGTTCGAGCGTCGCCACGGCGTGATCGCCAGCGGCCGCGTCGCGCTGCTCGCCTTCGGCAAGATGGCCAGCCGGGAGATGACCGTCACCTCCGACCTCGATTTCATCCTGCTCTACGACGCGCCGGACAGTGAATCCGATGGCGACAAGCCGCTGACCACCAACCATTACTATACCCGCCTGACCCAGCGGCTGGTCGCGGCAGTGACCTCGCCCACAGCAGAAGGCGTGCTCTACGAGGCCGACATGCGCCTGCGGCCATCGGGCAATGCCGGCCCGCTGGCCACCAGCCTCACCGGCTTCCGCGCCTATCACCGCGACAATGCCTGGACCTGGGAGCATCTGGCGCTCAGTCGGGCCCGCGTCATCGTCGCCGACAAGGCCTTTGCCGCCGAGGTCGATACCGATATCGCCGAGGTCATGTCGCGCAGCCGCGATGTGGCCAAGACCATCGACGACGTGGTGTCCATGCGGGCGCTGATGGCCAAGGAGCGGCCGGCGCGTCATCCGTTCGATCTCAAGCTGGCCGAAGGGGGACTGGTCGATCTCGAATTCATCGCCCAGTCGGCCCAGCTGGTGGCCGGCGCCACCATCGGCCTGCCGCAGGCGCTGACGGCCCGTGTGCTGGCACGGCTCGGCGAAACCGGCCTCGTGCCCGAGGGCGCCCGGCTAGCCGAAATTCACGGGACCTATTCGACCGTGCTGCAGGTGATGAGCTCGGCGCTGGTCAGTCCGTTCAAGGACGAGGCCTGGACGGACGCCTTCAAGGAATTGCTGGCTGGGTTGACGCATTACCCCAGCTTTGACCTGCTTGAACTGGACATCAGCACCATGCGCGCCGAGGTCAGCGCCGCGGCGGCCAAGTGGTACGAGAAGGCGCGGGGGCTGTAGTGCCACGCCCTCGTGGTTCGAGGCTCGTGAAGAACTCGCACCTCACCATGAGGGCTACTCTTGGCGCGGCGTATCAGTAGCCCTCATGGTGAGGCGGGAGCGTAGCGACCCTCGAACCACGAGGGCGTGCCACTACTCCACCCGCCGCGGTGGCACGGGCGTGCCGCGTTGTTCCAGCGCCTTCTTCACGCTCTCGGGGATTTCGCGGCAGCCGCATTGCGCAGCATGCTCGATATGCCACTCGATGCGCTGTTCGAGACTGGCATTGCGCGGCATGCGATGGGTTTCGTGCCAGTCCCGGTTGACCATCTATGCCGCCTGCATCGAGCTGGCAGGGGGCAGGGGCAGCGAGATGGCCACGGTGGTGCCCAAGGTGGGGCTGGAATCGATGGCGAGGTTGCCCCCGCTCAGTTCGGCGATGGCGCGGGCGATGGAAATGCCGAGGCCGGGGCCGACGCCGTCGCGCGTGAAGGTGGAGTCGCCCAGTGCGAATGGTTGCGACAGGCTGGCCAGCTTTTCCTCGCTCATGCCAAGGCCCGTATCGGTAATTTCGATGACCACGCCATCGCGCGCCGGGTAGGCATTGAGGGTCACCTTGCCGCCGGACGGGGTGAAGCGCAGCGCATTCTCGACGATATTGGCGGCCATGCGGGAGAGGCCGAGCCGGTCCCCCCTGACGATGGCGCCGCTGGGTTCGCCCAGGATGAACAATATGCCGGCCCGCGACGCTTGCGCGCGGAAGCGCTGGATGACGCTGTCGAGCAGTTCATCGATATCGACCGGTTCGCTGCGCAACGGCTTTTGGCCGCTTTCGAGTTCGGCGAGATCCAGAATGGTGGCGAAGGATGCCAGCAGGTGCTCGCCCGAGGCCTTGATGGACTGCACGTAGTCCGAATAGCGGGCATCGCCGAGCGGCCCATAGGTCTGGTGCCGCATCAGCTCGGCAAAGCCGATAATGTGGTTGAGCGGCGTACGAATGTCGTGGCTGAGATGGGCCAGGAAGTTGGTCTTGGAGCGGCTGGCCGCCTCGGCCTTGAGCTTTTCCTCATGGTAGCGCCGGGCCAGGAGACGTTGCTCCTGCCGGATGGCGTGCAGCATGGTGTCGGTCTTCTTGGCCTCGGTCACGTCACTGATCAGCGTCATGATGGCGCCATCCCCGAGCGGACGTTCGTCGATCAGCAGACACGAGCCGTCCTCGCGATGCAGCTCCAGCACCTTGTTGCCGCCGTCCTCGTTCACCAGCTTGATATAGCCGCCCATGGTCAGCCGCCGCACTGCCTCCTGGTAGGTGGTGCTCAGATTGGTGAGGTCGAGCCGGTTGCGATACTGCTCGTTGCAGACGATCAGCCGGCCCGCTTTGGTCCAGCAGGCCACCCCCATCGGGATCGCCGCAGCCAAGGTGCGATAGTTGTGGCGTTGCACCATGTCGGGCATGTCGTCGCGGCGTCGGCGTGTTGCCAGCAAGGCGAGCAGGCCGGCCATGGCAAAGGCGGCTGCGCCCCGCTGGCCGATACCGACCCAGCTGCGGCTCTGCTCTGTCTCGAGCGAGAGCGCCCCGTGCGGTCCCGCGGGGATAACCTGGCCGGTGGGACCCGCCATGGTGGGCGAGGTGAC
>CBFGMY010000170.1:0-9151 GCA_965650055.1 uncultured Devosia sp. | reverse complement strand
ACCCCCTCGGTCTCGATCCTGGCCGAGCCCCCGGTCGCCGTCGTCGTCGGCAATACCGAGAAGAAGGGCACCACCGACCTGGCTACTGCCTACCTCGAATACCTCTATTCGCAGGAAGGCCAGACCATCGCAGCCGCCAACTACTACCGTCCGTTCAAGCCCGAACTGGCCAAGCCGGAAGACATCGCACGCTTCGGCGAAGTCAACCTCGTGACGATCGCCGATTTCGGCGGCTGGCGCGAAGCCCAGCCCAATTTTTTTTTTTATGTTTGGTTGATCTATGAGATCTACACCGGCACCCCGGCCCAATAAAATCGTCCTCCCGACGTAGCAACGCCGGCCCTCGTGGCCGGCGTTTTGCTTTGGAAATGGAGCAATCAGGCCTCAGTCGATGCCCCCCCTCGCGGGAGAAGGGGCGCGCGCCGGATGGGGTATGCTGAAAAACGGCGGCTATCAATGCACCGTGTTCGGGCCGATCGGCTCCTGCTCGTCCCCATCAGGACCAAGCTTGGGTCCTGCCCAGAACACCAGATAGAGCAGCTCTTCCCCCGCCGCGTCGGTGATCTCGATCGAGCGCGGCATGCGCGTATCTCCGCCGGTGCTCGCCGCCCTCTCGACAATGGCCTTGGCCAAGGCGGCCGCATTGTGCTCGGCTGCTTCTATGTCCGGCAACTCGCTGCCATCGGCGTCGCGGATCAGCTCGTCATCGGTGCGATAGTGAAAGAAGAAACGCGGCATCCTGGCCTCCCTCGACGAAGGAAACGTCGCGTTCGGTCTGAGGGTTGCCGAAGCGGTCCCTCCAGCTTGCCACCTTCGCGCCGCTCAGTCGACCCCACCGACGCTATGGTATTGATGGCGTTGCCAAAGCAGCGGCGCCCGGCTCGTCGTTGTTTCCGCCTCAATGATTGCGCCGGCAAACAGCACATGCGTTCCCGTTTCAATCGAACCGATCATGTCGCAGTCCAGCGCCGTCACCGCCCCCAACAGCATCGGATGTCCGGATGGCCACTGGCTCCAGTTGCCGGTATTGAACCGATCCTTTGCCGGCACCTGTCCGGCAAAGGCATCGGCCACTGCGGACTGGTCATCCGCCAGCATGGCGAGGGAAAATCCACCCGTCTTGGCGATCAGGTCCGCCAGCCGGCTCATGATGTCGATCGAGATCAGGATAGTCGGCGGAGTGATCGACAGCGACAGCATTGAGGTCACGGTTCGCCCGATTCGCTCATCGCCCCGCCGGGCCGTCACCAGGCTTACCGTCGACGCCATGCCGGCCATGGCGGCGCGGAATTCGGCGTTGCTCACCACGGGCCGCCGTGGCGGGTGCAGTTTCATCGTATCGGGCAGTTCAAAGTCGGCCATTGCTGCCGTCATCAGTTCCAAGACTTCCTGTGGGCGGCAAGCGCCCCAACACACCACTACGTCATTCCCGCGCAGGCGGGAATCACCGTTTCTGGAGGTCACCGAATGGCGACCCCCGCCTGCGCGAAAAACTTAGCCCAGGTTGGCTTCGGCAAATTCGTAATTTGCCAGCTTTTCCAGGAAGTTGGTCACATAATCAGGGCGGCGATTGCGGAAATCGACATAGTAGCTGTGCTCCCACACATCGAGCCCCAGCAGAGGCTTGCCTTCGCCTGTTGCCAGCGGGTTGGAGCCGTTGGGCGTCTTGGTCACCTTGAGCTTGCCATCAGTGCCCAGCACCAGCCAGGCCCAGCCGGAACCGAATTGCGTCGTGGCGGCGGTCTTGAACTGATCCTTGAACGCGTCCACCGAGCCCAGATCGCTGACAATCTTGGCTTCGAGCTTGCCCGGCAGCGCGCCACCCTTGGGTGAGAGGGCATTCCAGAAGTGAATGTGGTTCCAGTGCTGTCCGGCATTGTTGAACACCGGGGCCAGGTCCGGCTTGCCATTGGCCAGCGCGACGATCTCCTCCAAGGACTTGCCCTGCAGGTCCGCGTTCTTCTCCACAAAGCCGTTGAGCGCCGTCACATAGGCCTGGTGATGCTTGTCGTGATGCAGCTCCAGCGTTTCCTGGCTCATGCCGCGTTCGGCAAGGGCAGCGTGTGAATAGGGCAGGGCGGGAAGTTCAAAGGCCATGTTCGGCTCCTCTTCATAGGCGTGATCGACAAGACTGCGCGTCGGGCGGATGGTGCTGCGACAACCGCAGCGCTTGCATTCCGTCGTCGCGCTGTTTAATTTCCAAGCAATGACTTTGAAAACCTCCGTCGTCGATATGTCAAGGCCGAACTTGGAAAATGCCGCATGGTCGCCCCGCAGCCCGGCGGAGCGGGTACTCATGGCGCTCAAGATGCATGGTGCCCTGTCATCTGCAGCAATCGGCACCAAGCTCGGCACTTCGGGCGAGGCCGCCCGCCAGCAGTTGGCCCGGCTTGCTGAAGAGGGCCTCGTGGTCGCCAGCAGCGAAGCCAGGGGCGTTGGGCGCCCCACCCAGAGTTGGAGCCTGACACCATCGGCGCAGGCCCGCTTCCCCGATACCCACGCCGCGCTCACCGTGCAGTTGCTGGGTATCGTCCGCAGTTCGCTGGGCGAGGCCGCCCTCGATACCCTGATCTCCAGTCGCGAGGCCGAGACTCGCGCCATCTACGAAACCGCGCTGGCCGATCGCACCAGCCTGCGCGAAAAGGTGGCGGCGCTCGCCGACCTGCGTTCGGCTGAGGGGTATATGGCCGACTGGCGCGAAGAGACCGATGGCACCCTCGTTCTCGTCGAAAATCACTGCCCGATCTGCGCGGCGGCCATCGCCTGCCAGGGCTTCTGCCGCGCTGAGCTCGATGTGTTCCGTTCTGTTCTTGGCGATGGGACCGAAGTCGTGCGCACCGAGCATATCGTCGCCGGCGGCCGTCGCTGCAGCTATTCCATCCGTGAGACCGACACATGAGTGACGATATCGAGCGTCCGCCCGTCGGCACGCGCCACCAGCGCGTTGGCTGGGAGACCCCGGAGGGGCTCGACGAAGCCATGATACGCGCCGTCGTCGATCGCTTCTACGCCGACGCCAGGCGCGACCCCGTCATCGGTCCGGTCTTCAACCGCGTCATCGCGCCGGAAGCCTGGCCGCACCACCTCGATCTGATCACCGATTTCTGGAGCTCCATGCTGCTCGGCACCGGCCGCTATGGCGGTCGCCCCATGCCAAAGCACATGGCAATCCCTGAGCTGTCCGACGCGCATTTCATGCGCTGGCTGGCCTTGTTCCGTCGGACGGTCGACGACCTTTGCCCGCCCGAAGTTGCGGCGCTATTCATCGAGCGCTCCGAACGCATCGGCAACTCCTTCCGCATGAACATCGCCATGCGAAAAGGTCAGGACATCACGGGAATGAAGCCCCTGGAACGCGAAACCCCAATTTGGTCGCCGCCGAAATAGTAGGCGAAGGCGCGCGGAAGGCGCGGCTAGAGTGGAGCCCACCCTCCCCCTTGCGGGGAGGGCAAGCAAAGCTTGGCGCTTCAGCGCCTAGCGTCGCTCGGAAGGGGGGCGAGAGCCCCGATATGACGGCTCACCTACCCCCACCCTTGATCCTCCCCGCAAGGGGGAGGGTGTCGACTGCAGGCTCGGCGCCACAATTTGCTCCTCCGCATCGGCATTCTGCTTTCCGCCGGGGCCTGAATCTCTCCACGCCCCCACTCGCGCAATTTTTTTCCACCACACTTTCGCCAAACGCGACTGCCTCGACTTTGATAAACCAGACCAATCCACTAGGGTCGCGCCCGCCGAACCGGGTTGAGAGGTCGACATGAACAGCGCCGCCAAAACTGCTGCCTTCCGGGCTGCCGCTTGAGCACCGCCGTCTCGACCGCGCCACGCCGCGGCCCTCGTTTCCGCCAGCAAAGCGTCATTCCTGGCTTCGGACTGACGCTGGGTTTCACGCTCACCTATTTCTGCCTGATCATCCTCATTCCGCTGATTGCCCTGGCCGTTCGCTCGGCCGGCCTCGGCCCGGAAGGCTTCTGGAAGGCCGCCACAGACGCCCGGGTGCTCGGTTCGCTGCGCGTCAGCTTCGTCACCGCGTTGTTCGCAGCTGCCGTCAACGTCGTTTTCGGCACGCTGATCGCCTGGGTGCTGGTGCGCTACCGCTTCCCGGGCCGCCGTATTTTCGATGCCATCATCGATCTGCCCTTTGCACTGCCCACCGCGGTCGCCGGCATTTCGCTCACGGCAATCTATGCGCCCAACGGCGTCATCGGCGCCCTGTTCGCTCCCTTGGGCTGGCGCATCGCCTACACGCCAACAGGCATCACCATCGCGATGATCTTCATCGGCCTTCCCTTTGTTGTCCGCACCATCCAGCCCATCCTCGAAGAGGTGAGCCACGAGGTCGAGGAAGCCAGCGCCACCCTTGGCGCCAACCGTTTCCAGACCATCGCCCACGTCATCCTGCCCAGCCTGATGCCGGCCATTCTCACGGGCTTTGCCCTGGCGTTCGCTCGCGCGGTCGGGGAGTATGGCTCGGTCATCTTCATCGCCGGCAATATTCCCTTCGTCTCGGAAATCGCCCCGTTGCTGATCGTCATCCGTCTCGAGGAAACCAATTATGCCGGCGCGGCCGTCATCGCCTCGGTCATGCTGATCATCTCGTTCCTGCTGCTCTTTGCCATCAACCTGATCCAGGCCTGGTCGCGCCGGAGGTATGGCTATGGCAGTTAAACTCACCGCCCGCCGCAAACGCCGCGTCTCGCCCACCAGTGAGAGCCGCCTTGTTCAGTGGCTGCTGATCGGCATTGCCTTCGCATTTATGGCAGTCATCCTGCTGTTGCCGCTCTATGCGGTGTTCCACGAGGCCTTTATGGGGGGCGTGGGCGAGTTCGTCGCTGGTCTGTCCAGCAAGGACGCACAAGCGGCCATCCGTTTGACGCTGCTGGTCGCGGCCATCGCTGTGCCGCTCAATGTCGTCTTCGGCCTTGCCGCCTCCTGGGCCATCGCCAAGTTCGAATTCAAGGGCAAGGCTTTCCTCATCACGCTGATCGACCTGCCATTTTCGGTCTCCCCGGTGATATCGGGGCTGGTCTATGTCCTGCTGTTCGGCGCCGGCAGCGTCATGGGACCATTCCTGAAATCTTACGGCATCGAAATCCTGTTCGCGATTCCGGGCATCGTCCTCGCCACCATTTTCGTGACTTTCCCCTTTGTTGCGCGCGAACTGATCCCCCTGATGCAGGACCAGGGCACCGGCGACGAAGAGGCGGCTTTGTCGCTGGGCGCCAACGGCTGGCAGACCTTCTTTCGCGTCACGCTCCCCAATATCAAATGGGGCCTGCTCTACGGTGTTCTGCTCTGCAACGCGCGCGCCATGGGCGAGTTTGGCGCCGTCGCAGTGGTGTCAGGCAAAATTCGGGGCCAGACCACCACCATCCCCCTGCAGGTGGAAATGCTCTACAACGAGTATAACGGTACGGCCGCTTTCGCTTTGGCGTCCCTGTTGGCCATGCTTGCGCTGGTCACCTTGGTATTGAAGTCTCTTCTGGAATGGCGCTTTGGCGAGGAAATCGCCGCCGGTGCCAGCCACTGACGTGTGGGCAAACTGACGTATAGGATTTGAGTGTCTATGGAAGTTCGCGTTCAAAATGTGCGCAAGGAATTCGACCGTTTCCCGGCGCTGCATGATGTCTCGCTCGATATCCGCTCGGGCGAACTGATCGCGCTGCTCGGTCCCTCGGGCTCGGGCAAGACGACCTTGCTGCGCTTGATTGCCGGCCTCGAAATGCCCACCCAGGGCAAGATCTTCTTCGGCGACACCGACGCGTCCGAGAAGACGGTGCAGGAACGCAATATCGGCTTCGTGTTCCAGCACTATGCCCTGTTCCGGCACATGACGATCCTCGAGAACATCTCGTTTGGTCTCAAAGTGCGCCCGCGCTCTACCCGCCCGCCATCGGGCGAGATCCGCCGCCGGGCCATGGAACTGCTTGACCTGGTCCAGCTTTCGGGCCTCGAAAAACGCTACCCCAACCAGCTTTCTGGTGGCCAGCGCCAGCGCGTCGCCCTGGCTCGCGCGCTGGCGATCGAGCCGGCGGTGCTGCTGCTCGACGAGCCCTTCGGCGCCCTCGACGCCCAGGTGCGCCGCGAGCTGCGCAAATGGCTGCGCGAGATCCACGACCGCACCGGCCACACCACGGTTTTCGTGACTCACGATCAGGAAGAAGCCCTCGAACTCTCCGACCGTCTCTGCGTCATGAGCCAGGGCAAGATCGAACAGGTCGGCACGCCCGACACCGTCTACGACCATCCCACCTCGCCCTTCGTCTTTGGCTTCATCGGTGAATCGAGCGAGTTGCCGGTCACCGTCGAACACAACGAACTCTGGGTTGGCGGTCGCGCCATCGGCATTCCGGCCGGCGATGCCAAGCCAGGCAATGCGCGCCTCTTCTTCCGGCCGCATGATGTCGAGCTGATCGAGGCCGATGCGTCCCTCGCGGGCGTCGTCAGCACCAGCAGGCGCGTTGGCGGCACCCGTCGTGTCGAGCTGGAAATTGGCGGCGCCGGTCACCTCGTCGAGGTCGACCTGCCCTTCGATCATCCCGCCGGCGAAAAGACCCGCCTCGCCTTCCGCCCGAAGCGCTGGACGCTGTTCCCGGCGGGTTGAGCCAAGCCACGGCGGCAATCTGCAGGAAGCCAGCAAGAAGGCTGCTAGCATGCTCCCAGCAAACCGCCGGCCTTCTGGACCCGCGCTGGCCTATTCGTCGTCGCCCTTCACGGCCTCCATCGACACATGCGTGCTCGTATGGGCCACATGGGGCAGGGCGGAAATCCGCTCCCCCAGCACCTCCCGGTAGTCGGCAATATCCTTGGTCCGCACCTTGAGCAGGTAGTCGAAGCTCGAGGCGATCATATGCGCCTGCTCGACCTCGGGGATCGCGCGCACCGCCTTGTTGAACGCCGCCAGCGCCGCCTTGCGCGTATCGCTGAGTTTCACCTCGACAAACGCCACATGCGGTAATCCCAGCCGCTTCGGGTCGATCACCGCCCGATACCCCAGGATATACCCCGCGCTCTCCAGCCGCGTGATGCGCGCCTGGCACGGCGTCTTGGAAAGGTTCACCCGCCGCGACAACTCCGCCACGCTGATCCGCCCGTCCTTGGCCAGTTCATCCAGAATGCGACGATCAATCTGGTCCAAAGTCTCGTAGGTGACGGTCTTCATGGGCATAAGTCCTGCAATTTGGTCTGAGGATAACGCTTCGCGCCGCCCAGCGCCATCAAGTCAGGCGAAACGCCTGCAAATCATCTGGCACAATGTGCTCACACACGATGTCAGCCCGGCGAGGGCCGGAATGACACCGTGGCTGCCTGTGGAAACGAGGGAACCATGACCGACATCACCACCGCCCGCCAATCCCTCCGTGCCCATAACCTGGCCGACGAAACCACCCTCGTCCGCGACCTCATCGCCGCCACCGGCCTCGACCTGGCCTCCCGGCAGGAGATTTCCGCTCACGCCGAGTCCCTGGTCACCACGGTTCGGTCGGGCAATCGCCTCGGGCTGATGGAATCCTTCCTCGCTGAATACGGCCTTGCCACCGATGAGGGCGTGGCGCTGATGTCGCTCGCCGAAGCGCTCCTGCGCGTGCCCGATGCGGAAACCGTAGACGCCCTCATCCACGACAAGGTCGGCGGCTCTGACTGGACCAGTCATTTCGGCGGTTCCCCCAACCAGCTGGTCAACTTCTCATCCTGGGCGCTGAGCCTCACCGCAGATGTGCTGGGTGATCCCGAAGTCGGCCCGAAAAACGCCCTGCATCGGGCCATTGCCCGCCTCGGCGAACCTGTCATCCGTACCGCCGTGGCGCAGGCCATGCGCCTGCTGGGCAGCCAGTTCGTCTTCGGGCGCAGCATCGACGAGGCCATCCAGAACGCCAGGAAGTCCGAAGCCCAGGGCTACCGCTATTCCTACGACATGCTGGGCGAAGCAGCGCGTACCGGCGTCGACGCCGTCAGGTATTTCGATGCCTATGCCCGGGCAATCGCCACGCTCGCCCCCCATTGCACCGCGGCGTCCGTGCGCGACAATCCCGGCATCTCGGTGAAACTCTCGGCGCTCCACCCGCGCTACGAGTTCGCGCAGAGAGGCCGCGTCATGGGCGAACTCGTTGAAGCGACTCGCAAATTGGCCCTATCGGCCAAAGCCGCCAATATGGGCTTCAATATTGACGCCGAAGAAGCCGACCGCCTCGATCTCTCGCTCGACATCATCGCCGAAGTCCTCGCTACGCCGGAACTATCAGGCTGGGACGGCTTCGGCGTCGTTGTGCAAGCCTATGGCAAGCGCGTCCTGCCGCTGATCGACTGGCTCGACACCACTGCCAAATCGCTCGGCCGCCGCATCATGGTTCGGCTCGTCAAGGGCGCCTATTGGGACGCCGAGATCAAGCGCGCTCAGGTCATGGGTCTCGACGGCTACCCCGTCTTCACCCGCAAGGCCTCAACCGACATCAGCTATATTGCCGCCGCCAAACGGCTTCTGGCAGCCGAAAGCATCTACCCTCAGTTCGCTACCCACAATGCCCACACCGCATCGGCCGTCCTGCACCTTGCTGCCAAAGTGGGAAGGGGTCCCGACACCTTCGAGTTCCAGCGCCTCCACGGCATGGGCGAGCGCTTGCACGAGGTCCTGCGCACCACGGCCGGCACCCGCACCCGCATCTACGCCCCGGTCGGCGCCCACAAGGACCTGCTGGCCTACCTGGTCCGCCGCCTGCTTGAAAACGGCGCCAACGGCTCCTTTGTCTACCAGATCGCCGACGAACACATCCCGGCATCGGTCGTGGCCGAAGATCCGATCGGCAAGGTCCTGAGCCTGGGCGCCATCCCCAACCCCGCCATCCCGACTCCATCGGCTATCTTCGCCCCACGCGTGAACTCCGCCGGCCTCGACCTCACCGACCCGATCGCCTTTCCCGCGGTGGAAACCGCCCGTTCCGCCTTCCAGACCACCCAATGGCACGCTGCCCCTCTTACCTCGCCCCTCCGGAGAGAGGCCGGCGCGCAGCGCCGGGTGAGAGGGCCTTCCACCACACTGACCAACCCAGCCGACCCCACCGACATTCTCGGCACCGTTACCGACGCCACACCGGACGATGTGGCCACCGCCATCACCGCCGCCATCCCCATCGGAGTCGCCGAACGAGAAATCTCC
>CBFGMY010000169.1:0-9250 GCA_965650055.1 uncultured Devosia sp. | reverse complement strand
TTCGCGATTCATGACGCGGCGGCGGAGAAGATCACGGCCAAGGTCGCCGATCGGTTTTGGAACGAGCATAACTTCGTCTTCCGCAAGTCAGACGGGTTGTTCTACCATGGCAAGGGGGCGACGCCGGCCTTCGACAACTGGGCCGATGACGCGACGGACCTGACGCTCATCCCGCTCAACATGGCCGAGCCGATACTCATAGCGCGCGGCCGCAATGCGGCGCATGGGTTGGGCTTCTCGCCGCACGGGGCGGGGCGCAATTTCTCGCGCACCCAGCACAGGCGCAAGCAGGGCGGTCGTACCGATGCGGAGATCTTTGCCACCGAGACGGCCGGGCTCGATGCCCGCTTCTTCTCGGGCGTCACCGATATCTCCGAACTGCCCAGCGCCTACAAGAATGCCGCTTCCGTCCGCCGCCAGATCGATAGTTTCGGGCTGGTCGAGGTCGTGGATGAGGTGATCCCCTATGGCTCGATCATGGCGGGCGACTGGGAGGCAAACGCGCCTTGGCGTCAAAAGCGCAACCGGGCTGCTGCGTCTTGACGATCGGGAGCGTTTGCTCCCGATCCATCGCGGTTGCGACGATCAGAATGGACACAGGGGTGCCTCAAGATGTGTCTCAAGAACGCCCCTTAGCTCGTGATGCGGAACATTCCCGCGCTCCACACCCAATAGGAACCTCGAATGAGCGAGTTACTGCTACAGTATGAAAGAGATGATGAGCGAAACCTGTCTGGCTCACTTGCGGTCCTCGTCCAGGCTGACGGTTTCGGCGGGCGATGCGAGGTTTATGTCGACGAACCGTGGCTGGTCGATTTCGCCCGCCGACTTAGAACCTATCCGCTGCCGACCGAAGGCATTGGCGACGAGTTGATGATTGGCGACATTGCGGGTTTCCAAATTCACGTAGTGCCGGCCGACTCGCTGGGTAGCCTTCGTGTACGCGTACGAATCTACGAACTGGTGATGACACTGGCCCAGCTAGCACACGTGACCTTGATGACGGATTACGGGACTCTCGAGCGGTTCAGCAGAGAACTCGTTGCTGCCGCGAATGCGGGCTCTGGCGAAGCGCGATTGGCGAATTAGCAGGGTCTGGAACCGACCCCTTTGCGGTCGCATAACTCCATGTGGCGAGTACCATAAGCAGACGTTGATTAGCGGCTCACCCAGTGCCATCACTTGGTGTTCACAGGTGCTTACGAGTTCCGATTGCGACTTTGGAGCGTAAATTGACAGAGCGGTGGATCGAAGAGTTCTTGCTTAAGGGCTCAACTGTCTTGGCTATCGGTGATGCAGCCAAAATCGACGCGATGCTGCGCGACGAGCTTGTCAAAGTGCGCGACGAGGACGAAGGCTGGACGAATGTCTACCGGCACAGGACGAACGGCACGTTTTGGAAGCTGACATACCCGAACGGCGCAATACATGGCGGTGGTCCAAGACAGCTCATCGAGCTGTCGTCTGTAATGCCTGTGCCTAGAACAGACTTGATTGCCGAAGTGAGATTTTATTCGTCGGAAGTTAGCGGCAAGACGCAGCCCGTCTTTTCCGGCTATGGCTGCCCATGCATGGTGTCGACGGCGAAACCGTGGACCGGGTGGGACGCAAGGCTCGTGTTTGAAGGAGGGCCTATCCATCCCGGTCAAAAGCGTGGGGTAGGCTTCGCTTTTTTGACGCAGGAAGGCGCGCAGACCATTAGCAAGGCGCGGCACTTCTTTCTTTGGGAGGGTCGTGTGGTGGGCGAGGCATCGAAGGAGGAAAGCCTTGATAGCATGTTCGATGGGTCCATCGGGAAACCTGAGCACGGCATTTATTGAGTGTGACACTGCTGGTGCTAAGTTGCTCATCGAAACGCTGCAGGATCTTATCGCACAGGGCGGGCACACTCATATCGATCTGGTGCAAGACCGCCGTTTCTCAATTCGAGCTAACCAGCTGATTGTTGGATACAACGAGGGGGACTGGTCTGACGAGTTTGGAAGTACACCGAATTTTGGCTGACTTCGGGCATTTTTCTGCGTTGTTTGAACCTAGCTCAGCAGAGGTGCCAGGGTACCTTCTCTTACTTCGCCCCAGCGATGACGCATTGGTCGCGATCGATCAAATCGAGACAGCTATAGCAGCAAGCGGGGAGCATCTGGCGTCTCAGGTCACGAAGATGCTCCGCAACCTCAACTGGAGGCCGCAGCTTGTTGCCGCAGCAACGATCCTGACCGGAAGGCTTGCGGGTGAATTGCCGGAGCTTTGGGCCGCACTCGATCGCCCGTGCTGGACTTCCCCTCAACTCGCAGCTGTAGCCTCTCGGGTGGACTCAAGATTTCTGCAGCATGCTCTCACGCGCATCGAGCTTGGGGGCCGTATGGAAGCAAATGAGGCTGCAGACATGTCACCGATTGCAAGACTTTCGGCCCTGGGCCCGGCCTCTCTTGAGGGCCATTCCAGCAAATTGATCTCGTCATTGGTGGCGCTTTGCGCGACGGAAGAGGCCGCTAAAGCATGGCTTCCGGAATTGCTTTCGCGACAATACCTACAGCAAGTGATTGAATCGGACACGGATAAGGCTGGATCGATCGCCATTCACTGGCGCGCGCGAATGGACCACTTGCTAGGCATCTCAGCTAATTAGCTTGCGGCCGCTGTGCGGGAAGTTGCGGCAACTGCCGCCTGTCAGCCTGCCACCCGAACGCGCCATCAGGGACCAAGTTAGCGAACTCCTGGAAGCGTTCCGCCCGCAGTCGACCCCTTTTCGGTCGTCCGGGGGCGTCAGCGAAGAGCTAGGATGTTGGAACGTCCGCAACGTCCCTGTTGATCGGCACCGTTTTCATCACGCGGCGGGCGATATCCTCCAACTGTCCAGCGTCAAGAACCAGTGTAATTTGAAGGCGGGTTGAGTAGTCCGTTCCCCATAATTTCACGTCGAGCGAGACATGGCCAAGGTTGTCTATCGTTGCGGATAGTTGTAGCGCATCTTCCCGGTCGCTCCATTCCTTCGTCCCTTTCCATCCTCGCCATTCGTTGGCCATTTCGGCGAAGAAGGCGGCAGGGCTATCGACCGAGAAAATGTCGCATTCGGTTCGCCCCCAAAAGTGCTCATTTCTTGCCTCGACAAGCATTCTGTCGGCACTGATGCGCCGGAGCGTCAGCGAGCCGCCGTCAACCGACGACCAAATCACCGTGAGAGGATAAACCTGCCTGTCGTCCTCATTTCCCCCGGAATAGATGTCCAGGAGAAGCGACAAGCCACGGTCGGTCAAAAGCTTCATGGTCTTGGAGGGCAGGTCGTATCCCTCGTTTCCTTCTGCCATGAAGAAGCCGACGAAAATGTTACCGTCGAACCTGTTGGAGAGGTCACGCCATACATTGAGGTCTTGCGTAAGACCCGAGAGGATTTCTTCGATCTGACCGCTTAAGTTGCCTGGCTGTCGACGGTTGACCGTCAGGTGCCACTTCCCCGACCGCGCAACCATTGGCCTACGGCCAACGATCAGTTGCCCTTTGAACGCTCCGCGCGTCGGAGCCGCACCCAACAGTTTGGTCACCTCTTGAGGATCGAGTTCGTCCCCCCAGAAGCGCAGCGTGGCAGCCGTTTCGTGAATTACGGCCACTGAACACCCCACTCGGCAACCTCGGTCCCCCGCTGTACCAAAACAGTTGCGGTTGTCTAGGCCAATGTCCGCTCGTGACATCTCACGAGCAGCGGCTTGATATGTCGCCCGACCCGAACGCCGAACCCGGTCAGCTCGTCGTCCCAGTACACATTGTCCTTGCGGGTAACCGCCAAGGAATCGACCGTCCGCTTCGTGATCCGACCCGCCGCCATTGTATCCTCCGCTGCCTGCCCGCCAGCCTTGATCTGCAAGGTGTAGCGGTAGGGCTGGGAAGCTCAGGAAGGCGTGAGAAGCGCCGAACCATTGCCCTCCGCGGGCAGAGGTCACAGATTCGAATTCTGTCGGGTGCGCCAATTTTCCTTTGATCAGACTATTTCGTTCTGTCCCGCAGCACGTCGATGACCATGGCGAAGGCGGGGGTCATATGGCGGCGGCTGGGATAGTAGAGGTGGAAGCCCGCAAAGGGCTGCGACCAGTCGTCCAGCAACAGCACAAGCTCGCCGCTATCGAGGTGGGGCTGGGCGCTGTCCTGGGGGACGTAGGCTATTCCGAACCCCTTTAGGGCCGCGCTGACGATCGGGCGGACGGTGTTGAAGGTGAACTGGCCATCCACCTTGACCCGAAGCGGATGGCCATCCTTCTCGAACTCCCATGCATAAAGGCCGCCGCCGCTCGACAGGCGCAGGTTGATGCAGGCGTGGGCCACCAGATCCTGCGGTACGCTCGGCGCCACGCGGTTGGCAAGGTAGGCGGGCGATGCGACGGCCACCATGCGTATGTCCGGCCCGATGCGCACGGCGATCATGTCCTTCTCGACGCTTTCGCCGAGGCGCACACCGGCATCGAAGCGCTCGGCGGCGATGTCGGTAAAGCCATGGTCGATGAAGAGCTCGACCTTGACGTCCGGAAAATCGACCAGACCCGCGGCAAGCCTGGGCCACAGCACGGTCTCGGCGGCGCGCTCGCTGCAGGTGATCCGCACCAGGCCCGCCGGGCGGTCCCGCAATTCGCCCATGGCCGAGAGCACGGCCTCGATCTCCTGAAAGCGGGGATCGACCGTGGCCAGGAGCCGTTCGCCGGCCTCGGTGGTCGAGACGCTGCGCGTGGTCCGCGTCAACAGCCGATAGCCCAGCCGCGCTTCCAGCGACCGCATGGTCTGGCTCAACGCCGATGGCGAGACCCCGATCTCGGCGGCAGCGCGCGTGAAGCTCCGCGTGCGCGCGATAACCGCGAAGGCGGCCAGGTCGTTGAAATCGGCGCGGGCTATTGTGAAGCCTCCCTAACAAGCAGATGTAGATTATAGCGCCTAATCGGCGGCGATGGGCAGGCCTATCTTCCGGTGGCGACGGCAATGTCACATTAGGAGAGCCCAATGACGGTCCCGACCATCACCTTGAACAACGGCGTCACCATGCCGGCACTGGGTTTTGGCGTGTTTCAGACGCCGCCCGACGAAACCCGCATCGCGGTCGCCGAGGCCTTGCGGGTCGGCTATCGCCATATCGACACGGCCGCCGCCTATGGCAATGAGCGCGGCGTCGGCGACGCGCTGAAACAATCGGGCCTGCCGAGATCGGACGTCTTCGTCGAGACCAAGATCTGGATCAACGACTATGGCTATGACGAAACGCTGCACAGCTTCACCAAGAGCGCCGGCAAGCTCGGCCTCGAGCAGATCGACCTGCTGATCCTCCACCAGCCGCTGCCCTCGGCCTTCGAGCGGACGCTGGGCGCCTATCGCGCGCTGGAAACACTGCTTGCCGATGGCAAGGTGCGGGCGATCGGCATCAGCAACTTCATGCCGGATCACCTTGAGCGGTTGCTGCCCGAGATCAAGGTCATGCCGGCGGTCAACCAGATCGAGGTACACCCCTATTTCCAGCAGCTGGAGGTGCAGGCGCTGAACGCCAGGCACGCGATCCTGACCCAGGCCTGGGCCCCGATCGGCGGCATCACCTTCTACCGGCCGGGCTTTTCCAGGAGCACGCTCGAGGATCCCGTGATCCGCGATATCGCCACCGCCCATGGCAAATCGGCGGCGCAGGTGATGCTCCGCTGGGGTGTTCAGGAGGGGCGCTCGGTCATCCCCAAATCGGTCAAGCCGGCGCGGATCGCCGAGAATTTCGACGTCTTCGATTTCGAACTGACAGCGGACCAGCTGACCGCCATCGACGCGCTCAATTCCGATGAACGGGGCGGGCCGGTGCCCGACAACATCACGCTTGAAAGCTTCAGCCGGCAAATCCCGGACGCTTGAGGAGGACGACATGAACAAACGCACACTCGGACAGGGCCTTGAAGTGTCTGCCATCGGCCTGGGCTGCATGGGCATGAGCGCGGCCTTTGGGCCCGCCATGGATCGTCAGGATGCCATCAGGCTGATCCGCGCGGCCGTGGACCGCGGCGAAACGTTCTTCGATACGGCGGAGGTCTACGGGCCCTACGCCAATGAGGAACTGGTCGGCGAGGCGCTCAAGCCGGTGCGCGAACAGGTGGTGATCGCCACCAAGTTCGGCTTCGATATCGAGGGTAGCGAGGGTTTTGCCCGCCAGCCGCTCAGCAGACCCGACCATATCCGCAAGGTCGTCGACGGCTCGCTCAAACGCCTGCAGACCGACTATATCGACCTCTACTACCAGCATCGTGTCGACCCAAATACGCCCATGGAAGACGTGGCGGGCGCCATCAAGGATCTGGTCGATCAGGGCAAGGTCCGCCATTTCGGCCTGTCCGAGGCCGGCGCCCAGTCGATACGCCGCGCCCATGCCGTGCATCCTGTCACGGCGTTGCAGAGCGAGTATTCGCTGTGGTTTCGCGAGCCGGAACGGCAGATCATCCCGCTGCTCGAAGAGCTGGGCATTGGCCTCGTGCCGTTCGCGCCGCTGGGCAAGGGTTTCCTGACTGGCACGGTAGGCGTCGGGCAAAGCTTCGGCGCAGACGATTTCCGCAGCAAGCAACCGCGCTTCTCGGCGGAAAACCGGCAGGCCAACCAGGTCTTCGTGGACGTCATTGGCGGCGTGGCAGTGCAAAAGCAGGCAACGTCCGCACAGGTCGCGCTGGCCTGGCTCCTCGCGCAAAAGCCGTGGATCGTGCCCATTCCGGGCACCACCAAGCTGCACCGTGTCGAGGAGAACATCGCCGCTGCCGATATCGTGCTCGATGCCGATGACCTGCAATCGATCGCGGCGGCACTGGCCGGCGTGGAGATGGCGGGGGACCGGTACCCGCCGGAAAATGCTGCTATGGCCGGGCGGTAGGCGCGGGGCGCAAGCGAGCGCCAGATGCCCGCACCGGTCGGCCGCCGTCCGCCTTACCGCAGCCCGGCCAGTTCCAGCCCCTGCAGGTATTTGTCCAGCAGGTTGGGGTGCATGAAGCGCAGGCTGTCGCGGATGGAGGCGATGCTGATATCGTCACGGCCGGCGCTGAACTTGGCCAGCGCCGCCTGGGCGGCTGCCAGGTCGCCGGTATGGGCATGGTAGGTGGCGAGGTCGCGATAGGGCCAGGTCAGGCCCGGACGTTCCGCCAGCGCCCGGGAGGCAAAGTCGATTGCCTGGGCCGGGCGCCCCGCCGAGAAATGCGCCAGTCCCATGCCAAGGCTCATATTGAAGGCAAACGGATCGAGCGGGCTGAGGCGCAGCGAGGCGTCGAAGGCGGCGAGGCCCTCTTCGGGAAAGCCCAGATAGACCCGGCCGAACCCCCGCCGCAGCCAGGCCCAGGCGTGATTGGGATCGAGCGCCAGGGCGCGGTCTGCCAGCGCCGTCGCCTGCGCCACATCGCCGCCGGTCTGCATCATGGCCGAGGCCAGGGCGGTCATCGCGGTCGGGTTGCCCGCGGTGGTGCTGGAGGCCAGTTCGATCAGGCGCCGCGCGTGCTGGCGTTCGCCGGCCACGTCGTGGGTCCAGTTATAGGCGATCTGCTGGCCATGGGCCCAGGCCGCCAGAGCGGCGGCGAGGCCGTAGCCAGGCTCCAGCGTCAGCGCCTGGTCGAGCAGGTCGATGGCCTGGCGATTTTCATGCGGCTGGTGCGCCCACAGATGCGGCATGGCGCGCATCACCAGGTCATAGGCGGCCAGCGTGTCGGGGCGCTTGGACAGAGCGCGGTCGATCTCGGCCTGCCGGATGGTGGGCTGGATGGCGCTGGCCACCAGCGCGGCCATCATGTCCTGCAGGTCGAACAGTTCATGCACGCTGCCATTGACCTTGTCGGACCAGACATGGTTGCCCGTATCGGTCTCGACCAGCTGGCCGGTAATCCTGACGCGCTCGCCGACCCGGCGCACGCTGCCCTCCACCACATAGCGCACGCCCAGCTCGCGCCCCACCTGCCGCACGTCCACCGAGCGGCCCTTGTAGGCAAAGGCGGAATTGCGGGCGATGACGAAGAAATCCTTGATCCGGGCCAGGGTGGCCGTGATCTCCTCGACCACGGCATCGGCAAAGTAGGCCTGGTCGGCCTCGCCTGAAAGGTTGTCGAACGGCAGCACCACCACCGATGGCCTGGTAGAGGGCGGCACCAGCACCGGCTCCTCGGGCTTGACCGATGGCGATACCGTGCCGCTGGGGTGCCAGACGAAGATGCGGACGGTCTTGGGAATGTTCTTGAGGATCGAGGGGCCGATATCGGTGAATTCGAGTTCGGACTGGCCGCCCAGATATTCGTGCATCCACTTGGTGATGGCCATGCCCCCCGGCGGCGACAGGCTCTGCACGCGCACCGCCAGGTTGACGCCGTTGCCGAACAGATCATCCCCATGCACCAGCACATCGGCCATGACGATGCCGGCCCGCACCTGGAGGATTTCCCCGCCTGGCGCGCGGACCTGCCTTGTATGCAGTTCCTTCTGGATGCGGGTTACCCATTCGACGGCGGCGAAGACGCTGTTGAACTCGGCCAAGAGGCCATCGCCCATGGTCTTGAAAACGGCGCCGCCCCGCTCGCCGATGCGATTGACGAAATGCGCGTAGGCCCGGCGCACCAGACGCACCGTCTGCCGCTCGTTGTGTTGCACGAGACGGGAGAATCCGACCACGTCGATCGACACGATCGGAACCAGCCGGCGCTCAGATTTGGCCATGACGTAACGAAAACCCCAGATATAGGGGCATCAATAGCATTTTGCGCCCGCCAAGACGAGATCATCCCATTGCACTTGTGAGCAATTTCGCGCTGACTGCACAGCGTACCGCCTTTGGCCGGCGGGAATTGTGACAGGGCGTCGGCATGGGGCCATATATTCTCGTCATCGACCAGGGCACGACCACCAGTCGCGCCATCGTTTTTGCTGCCGACCAGACCATTGTCGGCATGGGGCGGATGGATTTTACCCAGCACCACCCCGCCAATGGCTGGGTCGAACATATCCCCGAGGAAATCTGGGCCACCTGCCTGTGGGCCTGCAAGACGGCTTTGCGCAAGGCGGGGATCAGCGCCGCCGACCTGGCCGCCATCGGCATTTCCAACCAGCGCGAAACCACCATCGTGTGGGATCGCCAGTCCGGCAAGGCTATCTACAATGCCATCGTCTGGCAGGATCGGCGCACCGCGCCCGCTTGCGCCAAGATGCGCGCCGCCGGGCACGAACGGCTGGTGCGCAAGCGCACGGGGCTGATGCTCGACCCCTATTTTTCAGCGACCAAGGT
>CBFGMY010000168.1:0-9422 GCA_965650055.1 uncultured Devosia sp. | reverse complement strand
GGATACGCTGACCATCGATGAGGGTGGTGAATTGCGGGAGCTGGTTCAGGCGGGCCTCGACGCTCCGCCAGTCATATTCATCCCGCCAGAAATCGACGAGACGCTTGATATAGTCGAGGCGCAGGCCCGCATCGTCGTTGCCGTCGGACAGTTCGTTGACGAAGCGCGTCTGGCGCAGGCGCGCATTGAGCTCGTCCAGTTCGGACTGGGGGATGGCAATCTTGAATTCGGTGATCGAGGACATCGGTTCGCTCCAGATGGCGTTGGTGACGTCCCGAATTTCCCAAAATCAGTGGGCCCCCTCTTGTAAGATTCCGCCAATCTAGCCCGAAGGCACGTCGATGCCGGCGCCGACGTTGCCCCTACGGTCATTGACCCGCATGGACATCGCCGCGCCGGACCATCTGAATGCCCGCAGCGCGGTGGATCATCTTGGTGCACCGACAATGGAAGGGAGTCTCCGGCACATTATGGGGTAGCCATTGATGGCCGCGACCAGAGCCGAGCTATCTGTACGCGTCTGCCTCGTTCACTTCATGTCTGAAACCTGCCGGTCCGTTACCCACCCCATTGCCGTCGGCGTAACTAGCAGCAGCCTGACGGTTTCGCTGGCGAGCAGCACGCGGAAGCGGCTTGCTCGGCGCGATGACGCGGCTTGCAGATCGCTGCCCGCATGCCGAGCGCCAGGACGGCCCGATCGGGTTGAATGGCGAGGTCCGCTATGTCGAAGACGCGCATCGGTTCGCCCGGCCGACCAATCTCGATGGTGAGGCGGGCGCCGTGGTTCAGGCGCAGCTTGCGGTCGACCTGGGCGAGGATCGCGCGAAACTTGCCCGCTGTCATCATCGGCCGCTCGTCGGAGGCCGCAATGTCCTCAACCTGCAAGACCGTTTCCTGCCAGGCGTCAGGGTTGCCGCCGCAGTCCAGGGTGGTGAACGAGCCGGCCTTGACCTCGGTGATGTGGTAGCCGGGCTGGACGAGGCGGTCATCGTAGGCGATCGCCAGCGGCAGGTCGTCGTGCCCGGCCAGCCCGTCCAGCACAAGGGCAAGGGTGCTTTCAACGTCACCATAGGGGGCGGTTGCATGAAGGTTCATCGTGGGCTATCCTCATTTCAATAATCATTGAGATATTGAAATGAAATTGGACGAACAGCAAGCCCTCGATGCGTTTGGCGCGTTGTCGCAACAAACGCGCCTGCAAATGGTGCGCGCCCTGGTCGTGGCCGGGCCGGAAGGCCTGTCGGCTGGAATGGTGGGTGAAAAGGTCGGTGCGTCATCGTCAGGCGCCTCGTTTCACCTCGCCAATCTCGAGCGCGCAGGCCTGGTGCAATCCCGCCGCGAGGCGCGTTCAATCATCTATTCCGCCAATTTCGACGGCTTGGCCGGGCTGGTCGAATTCCTGATGATGGACTGCTGCCAGGGCCGCCCCGAGATTTGTGCCCCTGCGCCGAAGGAGGCCGCCTGTGCCTGTTGAGCTGCGCTATGTCCCCATTTCCGGGCAGGATGCGGCACTGGCCGCGACGCTGACTGCCGCCGGCCTTCCGATCGATGACATCGGTGAAGACGGGCGCCGGTTCTTTCGCTTCGACGACAACGGCAAGGTTGTCGGTTATGGCGGCTTCGAACCGCATGGCGACCATGCGCTGGTTCGTTCAATCGTGGTGGCGCCGGCATTGGTCGGACAGGGTTATGGCCGCAGCATTGCGGAAGCCGTGATGCGTGAAGCCGGCAAGGCCGGGGCGCGGGAGGCGTTCCTGCTGACCACCTCGGCCGAGGCATTTTTCCGTCACCTCGGTTTTGCGGCGCTGGACAGGGCCGACGCTCCGTTGGCGATCCTCAACACCAGGCAGGCGACCTCGATCTGTTCATCCGCCACGCTTTTGGCGCGCCGCCTCGATGACTGACCTTCGCCGCGCGCTGGCCGCCGAGGCGCTTGGAACGGGCCTGCTGGTCACCACCGTGGTCGGCTCGGGCATCATGGCCGAACGCCTGACCGACGACATCGCCCTGGCCCTGCTGGGCAATACGCTCCCGACCGGGGCGATCCTGTTCGTGCTCATCACCCTGCTCGGGCCGATTTCGGGCGCCCATTTCAACCCGGCCGTCAGCATGATCATGGCGGTGCAGCGCCAGCTGAGCTGGGGCATGGCCGGGCTCTATGGGCTGGCCCAGCTGGCCGGCGGCGTGGCCGGCACGGTGGTGGCGCATCTGATGTTCGAGGCGCCGGCGCTGGCAATGGGTGTGCATGTGCGCACGGGCGGGGCGCAGTGGCTTTCCGAGGGCGTGGCGACATTCGGCCTGGTGCTGACCATCATACTGGGCGTCCGCCACCGGCCGACCGCCATCCCGGCGCTGGTCGCCTGCTATATCGTGGCCGCCTACTGGTTCACGGCCAGCACCAGCTTTGCCAATCCCGCCGTCGCGGTGGCACGCGCGCTGACCGATACATTTTCCGGCATACGACCCATGGACGTTCCGACCTTCATCGCCGCGCAACTGGCCGGCGCCCTCCTCGCCCTCGGCCTCTGCCGTTGGCTCCTCGGAAAAGAGCAAGCAGCATGACCACGACCATCTATCACAATCCCGATTGCGGCACATCGCGCAACACCCTGGCGATGATCCGGGCGAGCGGCGTCGAGCCGAGGGTCATCGAATATCTCAAGACGCCGCCGGATCGTGCCACGGTGATCCAGCTCATCGCCGATGCCGGGCTGACGGTGCGGCAGGCGCTGAGACAGAAGGATACACCGTTCGAGGCGCTCGGGCTGGGCGACGAGAGCAAGACCGACGACGCGTTGCTCGACGCCATTGGCGCGCATCCAATCCTGCTCAACCGGCCGTTTGTCGTGACCCCACTGGGCGTGCGGCTGTGCCGGCCGAGCGAGGTGGTGCTCGAAATCCTCGAAAACCCTGATATCGGCGGCTTCACCAAGGAAGACGGCGAGGTCGTCACTCCGGCGGGTCCGGCCAAACAGAGCTGATCGCGCCCACGAGGAGACGCGCCCATGGCTGCCGCCCCACAGTCCAATGCCGCGGCTATCTGGGCCCTGGGCGTAACCCAGATCATTGGCTATGGCACGCTCTACTATAGCTTCAGCATCCTCACCCCGGCGATTGCCGGGGAACTGGGCGTAGCCGCGGAGTGGATCTATGGCTGCGTGTCGCTGGCGCTGCTGGCCGGTGGTCTCGTCTCGCCCTGGGCCGGCGGCATGGCCGACCGCATCGGCGCCGGCCGGCTCATGTCGATCGGATCGATCGGCGCGGCAGCGGCGCTGGCGGCATGCGGGTTTGCCGGCAACACGGCGATGTTCCTGTTCGGCACGATCCTGGTCGAGCTCGCTTCCGCCTTCGTGCTCTATGCCACGGCCTTCGCCTTCCTCGCGCAGACGAGCGGCGCGCGGGCGCAGCGCAGCATAACGCACCTGACCCTGATCGCCGGCTTCGCTTCGACGATCTTCTGGCCGCTGACCAGCTGGCTGCTGCAAGGGCTGGACTGGCACCAGGTCTATTTCCTGTTTGCGGGGCTGCACCTGATGGTCTGCCTGCCGCTTCACCTCTGGCTGTCCCGCTTCGCCCGGAAAGCCGCGGCCCGCGCCGAGGAACCTGTCGCCACGCCGGCCCCACTCGCGGACGCCAACGGCACCCTGGTCTTCGTGCTGATCGTGGTGGGCTTTTCGCTGGCCGGTTTCGTCTCGGCGGCAACGCTGTTCCACATGGTGCCGATGCTGGGCTTGTTGGGGCTCGGGACGGCCAGCGTCTGGGTGGCTTCCCTGCTGGGACCGGCGCAGGTGACCAGCCGCCTGATCAACATGACGTTCGGCCAGAATATACCGGCCACGGTGTTGGCGTTGATTGCGGCGAGCACCACGCCACTGGCCCTGGCGACGCTGGCCCTGTCGGCGCCCAACGTGGCCGGCGCCGGAGCCTTCGCAATCGTGTTCGGCCTGGGCAGCGGGCTGTTCAGCATCGTATCGGGCACTTTGCCGCTGGCCATATTCGGCCGGGTCGGCTTCGGCAGGCGGCTCGGCTGGATCGGGCTGGGCCGGCTCGGGCTATCCGCGCTGGCCCCGTTCGCCCTGTCGGTGGCACTGGGCGCGGTGGGCCCAAAGCCATCGCTCTGGGCCCTCGCAGCGGCCGGGCTGCTCTGCGTCGCCGTCTTTGCCGAAATCTGGCGACGGTGCCGGCCGGCCGAAGAGCGCTACCAGCCGGCCGGCGCCGCGCCGATCGAGGGTCCCTGAGGCCCGCGCCTAGAGATTGTCGCCCAGCCAGGTGGTGGTTTCGGCCACGACCTGAGCACCGATTTCGGGCTGGTCGCTATAGACGCCCAGCATGTGATCGGTACCCGGGATGACCAGCGACGACTTGGGGCCCTTGGCCAGACCAAGATACTGCTCGAAGTAGGTGACGGCCGGATCGTCGGCGCCGGCAATGGTCAGGAACGGGCCATCGAAGCCGGCAAAGGCGGCGGCCAGGTCATGGCTCTCGACGCTGTCGAAGAAGGGCGCATCGAGCGAAATGACGCGCCAGCCCAGATCGACGGTGAAATTGCCGGTGGCGCGGGCTGTGTCGAAGGCCGGCTGGCCGAGGAATTCCAGGAACTCGCCCTTGAGATCGCCCATCTGGCCCCAGGTGACGATGGCGGGATAGTTCTGCTGGTCGAGCATGGCGATGGCGGCGCCGAAGCTGTAGCCGATGACGCCGACACGGTCGGCATCGACGCCGTCGACCGAGGCCAGATGGGTGCGGGCAATGGCGGAATCTTCGAGCATGCGATCGATGGTGATGGAGGCCTCGGTGACCGAGGTGCTGTCGCCATAGCCGCGGAAATCGATGCGCAGCGAGGCGACGCCGGCCTCGGCCAGCGCGGCGGCCTGGGCAGCGAAGATGCCGCCGATTTCGTCGCGCGAGCTGGCAAAGCCATGCAGCATCACCACGGCCGGGCCGGTGGCGCCGCCTTCGGGGACGGACAAAGTGCCGACAATGCCCTGATCGAGGGTGACGATGGTTTCGGCTGAGAGGACGGGCTGGGCCGCTGATAGGGCCAGGAGGGAGGCGGTGATGATCTTTGCGGTGGTGGTCATGGCTGAACTCCTTGGGTTGATGACCAAGTTTTAGCCGGGAGTGTCGCGGGGGGATTGAAGGAATCCGACAATGTGGGGCGTGTGGCGACGCGACGTTACGTTACCGCTGCTATCGGGGCTCCCAACACCCCCTCCCAACCTCCCCCGTCGGGGGGGAGGTGCCGCTCCACTCCTGCGACGAGAACGGGACGCCATTGCGTGGTCCCAGCGTTTTTCCGAATACCATTGCGTGACGCAGGGCACAGGCTCGCGGAAAGCATGAAACTCCCGGATGGGCTATGCTAGCATCGCCACAATTATCGCAGCGAGGCAGGCATGGACGACGTCATCATTCTGGGGGCCGGTATTGTCGGGGTGGCGACGGGGATTCACCTGCTGCGGCGCGGGCGCAGCGTGACGCTGATCGACAAGAACCAGCCGGGGCGCGAGACCAGTTTCGGCAATGCCGGCATCATCCAGCGCGAGGGGGTGCGGCCGCATCCGTTTCCGCGTGACCTGGCCATGCTGATGCAGGTGGGGCTGCATTTGAGCACGGCGGCGCGCTACGAGCCGCTGGCGCTGCCGCGGCTGGCGCCGGCTTTGCTCAAATACTGGTGGGCGTCGTCGCCCGAGAGCTACAAAAAGGTGGTGCAGAGCTATGCGCCGCTGATCGGGCGATCGATCATCACCCATGCCGACCTGATGGCCGAGGCCGGGCCCGAGGCCGAGGCGCTGGTGAGCAAGAGCGGGTGGCTTTTGGCCTTCCGCAGCGACAAGGGATTGCGCCACGAGGCCGAGAAGGCACGCGAGGATGCGATCCAGTTCGGCATTTCGCACAAGGTGGTCGAATGGCCCGAACTCAAGGCCATGGAGCCAAGCCTCAAGGGTGGGCTGGCCGGGGCGATCCTGTGGACCGATCCGTGGACGGTGCGCGACCCGGGGGCGCTGGTGGGCGAATATTTCAAGCTGTTCCAGCGGCTGGGCGGCACCTTCGTTTCGGGCGCGGCGAGCGGGCTGACCCAGGATGGCGGGGTGTGGACCGCCGAGGTCGGTGGTGTGCGCCATAGCGGCAAGCAGGCGGTGATCGCGCTGGGGCCATGGGCGCCCGATGTGCTCGACAGGCTGGGCTACCGGCTGCCGCTGTTCGTCAAGCGCGGCTACCACATGCATTACGGCACCGAGGGCGGGGCGAAGCTCAACCAGCTGATCCTCGACGCGGAAGTGGGCTATGTGCTGGCGCCGATGGCGCGCGGCATCCGCCTCACCACCGGGGCGGAGTTTGCCATGCGCGATGCGGCGCCGACGCCGATCCAGCTCGGACGCGCGGAAAGCGCGGCCAAGCAATTGTTCCCGCTGGGTGAGCGGCTCGACCCGGAACCGTGGAAGGGCGCGCGGCCCTGCACGCCCGACATGATGCCCATTATCGGCAAGGCGCCGCGGCATGACGGGCTTTATGTCGGCATTGGCCACGCCCATCACGGGTTTACGCTTGGGCCGGCGACGGGCGAGCTGCTGGCGCAGGCGATGACCGGGGAAGCGCCGGCCATCGACGTCAAGCCGTTCGGCATGGAGCGGTTTATCGGCCGGTAGGTGGCTTTGGCGACGCCGAACCGATATAGCATCGCCCATGGCAGATAGTTATCGGGCGTGGCTGCGTGGCGCAGTCAAATGGCAGCAGATCACGGTGATCGACCTGCGCGACCAGGACGGCATCGGCAAGCTGCTGCAGACGGCGGGCCTCACCACGCTGGGCGAGATCGACAAGATCGAGGGCCCGGCCCTGCTGGAACTGCCGGGGGTCGGCATCGGCGTGGTCAAGCGCATCCGGGGCATCATCAAGACCTGCAAGGCGGTGGAGCGGCGGCGGCGACCGACGGTGATCGCGGCGCGGCGGCTGGCGCGGGTGTTTCCGGAATAGCAGTTTTCCCTCCCCATCAAGGGGAGGTGCCGTTCAGTTGTTGCGGAGAGCTCCTGCACGATCGGTTGACAGGCGGTGTCTTCGAGCGTATTTAGCTAATTACGTAATTAGCAAAGTACGCAAATATGACAGACCTCCTCAGCACCACCTTTGCCGCGCTGGCGGACCCGACGCGACGGGCGATCCTGGCGCGGCTGACGCATGGCCCGGCGACGATCAACGAGCTGGCCGAGCCGTTCGACATGACCCTGCCCTCGGTGTCGCGGCATGTGAAGGTGCTGGAAGAAGCGGGGCTGGTGAGCAAGGCGCGCGAGGCGCAGTTCCGCTCGTGCCGGCTCGAAACGCTGCCGCTCGAGGCGGCCGATAGCTGGCTGGGGGAATACCGCCAATTCTTCAGCGAACGCTTCGACCGGCTGGAAGAGCAGCTCAAGACGATGATGGCCGAACGGGCCAACCCCAAGCAAGGAGACCAGTGATGGCAACGACCTATCAACAGGAGCGCGGCTTCGTGCTGACCCGAATGCTGGATGCGCCGCCCGAAGTGGTGTGGCAGGCCTGGACAGACCCCAAATATCTCGACTGGTTCTTCAACCCCGAGACACGACCGGACCACCCCACCAGCGTCGATTTGCGGGTCGGCGGGGCGTGGCGGCAGCATATGGTGGAAAGCGAGAGCCGCCAGTATGTGACGGGCGGAATCTACAAGGAGATCGTGCCGCATCGGAAGCTGGTCTTCGCCTGGGGCGCCAGCGGCGGCTGGCCCGATACCGATGCCGGGGACGGACCGCAGGTGACGGTGGAGCTGACGCCCGAAGGCGAGCGCACAAGGATGGTGGTGGCGCTGCACCTGCCCGATCAGCTGAGCGCGGCAGAGGTACAGGGCTGGCTGGACAAGGGGCTCGAACCGGGCATGGCCATGACGATCGACCGGCTGGTGGCGCGGTTCGGGGCCAAGGCCGCCTGACGAAGCAAGACCCCGGCTGGTGGCCGGGGTCTGGTTGCAGTCAGGAGAGCGACGGCGCGATGAACAGGGTCAGGGTATCGGCCTGGATAGTGGCACCGATGACCTGATCGAGCGGGATCTGGGCGTCGTCGAGCACACCAGATATGGCCGGATTCTTGTCGATCGCGGCACGGATGCTGGCCACGTCGCTATCGACCAGGCTACGTTCGCAGCCATCGATGCGGACCAGTTCGAGCGTGTCGGCGCTGGCAATGGCCTGCGGGGTGGCATCGGCGCCCGAGGCCAGGGCCAGCACGCCGATATCGCAGCCAAGCGTGGCAATGTTGAAGCCCGCCCCCAGCTGGGCCGGCGGCGTGGTGCCGATGACCGGGGCGGGCGCCACGCCATTGGCCGCGACGGCCTGCACCTTACCGGCGGGTTCGGGCATGGCGCCACCGGTTTGCGGGGAGCCACCGCTGCCGTCACCGCCACCCGAGGTGCTGCCGGTGGTGGTCATGTCGGTCCCGCGCGAGGGCGTGGACCCGCTGTCATCATTTCCGCCCGTGCTGCCGGTATTGCCAGTGCCGCCGGCATTGCCCGTGCCATTGGTGCCCCCGGTGTTGCCGGCGCCGGGAAGCAGGCTCAGGTCCAGGGCAGCGAGGTCGCCGACGGTGCGATCGGCCAGAGCGCCATCGTCTTCGAGCAGGCGCAGACTGACTGCGGCGCCCAGCGGGGCGGGCAGGAGCGCAACATCAAGCTCAGCCAGCTCATCCTGAAAGAGCAGGTCGAGGTCGATGGCGGCCAGTTCGGCCGGGGTCAGGTCGGCATCGTCGCTATCACTGCCCAGGAGCCGAAGCTGCGCGGTGGTGCGCAGGTCATCGGGCAGCAGATCGAGGTCGATCTCAGCCAGCTCGTCGCGGGACAGGAGGTCGATATCGAGATTGGCCAGTTCGCCGGCGGTGAGGTCGGCGAGGTCGCCGCCATCACCCAGAAGAGCTACCTCGACCAGACCATCGAGCACGATCACCTCGGTGGCGCCGTTTTCAGCGACCTGCACGGCCAGGACGTCATTGGGGTCGATCCCCTGCTTGTCCAGGATGGCGTTGAGCTCGGCGCTGGCCGCGATGGCATCGAGCAGCTCGGTACGGCCATCGCCACCGAGGCCAATTGCAGCCCTGATATCGGCGAGGTTGTCGGGCCCGAGCAGGTCGACCGCCGCGAGGATGGCGACCTGACGATCGTCAATGGCGGCATCGAGATCGATGCCGGCAAGGTTGGGATGATCGATACGGTCGAGCAAAGCGGGCTTGCGGGCGCCCTGCTCGAGCGCGGCGATACGGATATCACCGGTGACGAGAGCAGAACCGGGCTTGGGCGGGTTGCCGTTCAACAGGTCGAGATCGGCATCGAGGGCGGCATTGTGCGAGCCGCCTGTGGTGAGGTCGATCAGGGTGCCGCCATTGGGCCCGGTGGCCGGACCGTGGCCAATGTCGATATCGAC